>JALDAI010000078.1 GCA_022729285.1 Candidatus Nanoanaerosalina archaeon | reverse complement strand
TTATTTTATTTGTAAATTATTCTGTGTAGCCTTTGTTATAATCTACCATAATATAAGTTAATAGAAAAAGAACTAGAATTAATTAAATAAAGTTAGGAAAGTTTTTGAAGGAAAAATAACTCCTCCTCACTACCTATGAACGTGTGCGTAATGAGGAGTTGCTACTAACCATTCTTCATCAATACCTGCTACATCTCCATCGATAGATCTAACAGTCTTCTTGATTCTTTCAATAGCTCTCTTAAGATCAGTCATATCTTTCTGCTTTAGAGGTGCTATCTTTACCCAAACAATATCGCCGTTCCTAAGCATTTTCTGTACTTGTTCAGCGTCTTTGAATTCGTGAAGTGTTACAACCTTAATCCTCACTTTTCTGTTCTTTGTTTCGTTTCCAGGCTCAAGTTCTACGTACTCGTCAGGCTCAAGCTTTTCAATACTACTTTCCTCATTTCCACCAAAAATATTTTTTAACGGCACAGTGTAAACCTCCTAAAGTATGGTTTGGAACCAGTTTACTTAAATTTAACCTGTAAAAATGAGTTTGTCAGAAACTTAAAAAGTTTTCCAACCCTCGACCAGGGTTAGACATATAAGTTTTAGAGGTTCACTAAGTTTTGAGGAATAAAAGTTGACCCTCCTTAGCTCAGTCTGGCAGAGCGTCCGCCTGTAGCTCCAGACGGGTGCTGACCAATGGAAGCCAGTCAGCGGAATGCCCCCCGTTCAAATCGGGGAGGAGGGACTTTTACTGTTATTTTTTTCTAAACAAACAGCTGCGTAAGATAATTAAACAAAAAGGAGATGAAAAAGTATTATGGAAAATAAAATAGGAGCACACGTATCAATCGCTGGAGGAGTTAAAAACGCTTTAGACAGAGAAGAAGAAGTCGGAGGTAACTGTGGACAAGTTTTTGTACACTCGCCAAGAGTCTGGAAATTTGGAGAGCTAACAGAAGAAGAAGCTGAAGAGTTTCGGAAAGATTACAAAAGCAGAGGATGGGGACCGATAGTTGTCCACTCAAACTACTTGATCAACCTTGCAACACCTAAACCAGACCTTTTCAAAAGATCTGTTGATACATTGAGGGAAGAGCTAAAAAGAGCAGGTAGATTAGGTTTGGAGTACGTAGTGTTTCACCCTGGAAGCCACACAGGTTCAGGAGTTGAAAAAGGTATTAAAAGCATTGTTCAGGGACTAAACATGGTTGAAGAAGCTATACCTGAGGGTACAAAGCTGTTATTAGAAAATACAGCAGGTAAAGGAACAACTTTAGGTAAAAGTGCTGAACAGCTTTCAGAAATGATTGAAAAATCTGATTTAGGGTTTGATAAAGTCGGAGTATGTTTCGATACATGCCACGGATTCTCAGCCGGTTACAACATTCATGAAAAAGAAGGGCTGGAACAGACTATCAAAGAGTTTGACGAATTAATAGGCTGGGAACACGTCGAAGCAGTACACCTAAATGACTCAAAACATCCGCAAGGCTCTGAAAAAGATGAACACGCACATATAGGAGAAGGAGAAATAGGTGAAGAAGGTATGAAAAACATTGTGAACCATCCAAGGTTTAAGGAAAAACCTTTGATACTTGAAACACCGGTTGACAAAGATAAAGGGTATAAAGAAAATATCGAAAAAGTGAAGGAGCTACAAAGCTCCTAATCCCTCCTACTTACCGAACTTTCTCTTAGTCGATTCATAAAAATCCACAGCCTTTTCAAACTCCTTTCTATCTAATTCAGGCCATAAATGGTCGGAAAAGAAGAGTTCAGCATAAGAGTTCTGCCACAACATAAAGTTGCTAAGCCTCTGGTAACCCCCTGTTCTCAGTACTAAATCCAGATCTTTTCCATAGTAGAGGTGGTTAGATAAGTTTTCTTCATTTAACTCAAGATCTTTCTCGTTAACCTTCTTAACTGAATCAATTATTTCCTTCCGTCCCCCGTACCCGATACAGACTTTTAAACTATTTTTTTCATAATTAGCAGTAGCATTTTCCACTTTATTCATCTCATCTAATACTTCTTCAACATAATCTTTACGCCCTAAAAACTCTATATTAATCTTATTTTTATGTACAAAATCTGAGTCAAGAAACTTATCTAATCCCTGTCTAAAAACCTTGAATAAAAGATCTATTTCAGTATCTTTTCTCTTAAGGTTCTCAGTACTTAATGCATAGAATACAACTTCATCAATGCTTGTTTCTAGACACCACTTATAGAGCTGCTCTAATTTATTAAATCCTTCTTTATAGGCTTTCCTATATGAAATGTTATTTTTCCTTGCATACCTTCTATTTCCGTCAGGTATCACTCCTAGACGTTTCAAACCATTATCTTTAGACATCTTATTAACCTTTTTAATAACTATTTTTCCCCTACATCATTAAAAAATCAGTTAATTTACAATGATTCATGGAAAGCTACTCAAAAAATTAATCTCTTTTCTCTTCTTTCTAAAATACTTCTTGAACCTTAATCTGTTCGCTCCTTATCTTCTTCTTAAACTCTTTAACAGCTTTTTCATTCCCTTCTAAATCAAGTATAATTACTCCTCCACTCTTTCTTTTCAGTCCTAAACGGGTTTTGATTATACTGCTAAAACCTGTAAGAATTTTTTGGAGTTTATGTGATTTTTTCATTCTGTCATCGATTTTTAGGGCTAAAACAGACTTCATAACTATAACTAATACTATTCCTCTCATTTAAAAAATGTTTTTAACCCGGTTTCACATAATTATTATTTAATGGATGGCGTAGAAGAACCATTACTTAATATTTTGAAGAAAGAACAGGAAAGACATGGATACCTTTCAGACCATATCTTGAAACAGGTTAGTATCGAACAAGATATCCCGCTCTCAAAACTTTATGGGATCACAGAGTTTTACACAATGCTGAGAAACAAGCCTGTAGGAGAAAACGTTATCGAAATATGTATGTCGACTTCTTGTTTCTTAAACGATAGCGGTAGT
>JALDAI010000083.1 GCA_022729285.1 Candidatus Nanoanaerosalina archaeon | reverse complement strand
GCGATATGGCTGGTCGCGGCTGATGCTGAAGGAGTGTGGACAACCATGTATACAGCTGCTAATGTAACCCATAAAACTGAGAAATTTCTTAGATTTGTTAAAACCTTTTTCTTAAGATTATTTCCTTTTTCTTCAGCTAATAACATTGTTTGAGGTACATAAAACGGCCAGATAAGTATTGCAAAGACTAAGAAAATGTATTTTGAAAGTTCATGTACAAAAGGCAGACCGTTACTATTGAATGATATCCATAAAACTCCTTCAAAAAACTGTTGGATTCCGAAAAGAAAAGGCATTAGGGATAAGGCTTTGTAACGATTATCTGAGTTTATTTTCAGAGTGATAATACCTATCAAAACCAGTATCACTGATGCTATGAAACTTGCTTGAGCTGAAAAACACATAAAAACATATTATGTGGTCTAATCTTTTTAAAAAGTTGTTAGAAAGGGTATTTATTAAGAAAAATTGGGCCCAACGGGATTTGAACCCGCGACAACCGGGTAACTTCCTTTTTACTAGATCATCGCCTGGTGAAACCAGACTCAGCGCTTCTAACAGGTAGTTTGCATAAGGCAAACATTTTAAGTTAAAAGCCCGGTGCTCTGCCAGACTGAGCTATGGGCCCATGGTCAAACAACTGTTCAAAGTATAAGACCTTGGCATTAGGAGCTCAGCTTTCTGCCAATAAGTTGTTAAATGCTAACACTTTTTAACCTTTCTATTGGCAACGAAAATTATCATGGTCTTAAAATAAACCACTAGTACTAGTTTATGTGGTTTCCGAACCGGTATCTGAATAAATTTTTCTTTTATTTGACACTTTTATAATTTCTAAAAGCTAAATTTTTATTGTGGAAGTACAGCAGTGTTTTTCAGTGGATGAACTGTTTGAAAAAGTTAAGGATTTTGATAAAGTATTTACTATAGAAGCATCCTTAGTGGATGCGTTGAATTCAAGGGTTGAAAAGCCTTTTCTCGGTACTTTTGCAACTACTCCTAGAAGATTTGTTCTTAAAAACAGTATGAATGAAGAGATTTTAGGGCGTAAAGAGCTTTTTCTGGAAACGGTTGAGAAAACCGGTCTAAACTATAAAGACGTGGCTAATATTTTGGACAAACTATTAAGCTGTTGGAGACATACAGGATCCTTTGGAAAAGTTTTAGAGTACGGTATAAGTGACAAAGAATCTTTTGAAAAAGTTTTAGAAGTTGTTAAAAACACGGAGAATATTTACAAAGCATTAGAAGATTTTGATAGTTCTGATCTACTTTCAAGTGATGAAGTTGCCGTAATCGGACACCGTTTTTTCGATGAAGCTGATAAAAAAATACTTCCTGAAGAGTTTACGAAGATTAACCTTGTTAAAGAGGACTGTAATTTTAGTTTACCAGGCTTCAAATCTTTTAAGACGAAAAAGGATTTAATAACATCCTTAGTTGAGTCGATAAAAAGTTATGATCCGAGAGATGTGGGTATTGTTGCAAAGAAAGGAAGTAGTTACAGCGAACTTGTTAAATCAGCATTAGAGTCTGAAAACATTCCGGTGATGGTAGGTGATAGTGTTTCAGAAGATGACTGTTTGAACACCTTTCTTTATATGTGCAGTCTAGCAGTGTCCAATAGGCAACTAAAGGTACATGAGATCATTCCGGTGATAAAAAAACTAGGTAGAGATGTTCCGACCGACATACATAATGATTATGCAGATAAAGTTGATGAATGCAATGTAAAATGGTTCCTAAGAGTTCTAGATAAATTATCCGACTCCGATTATGAGTTAGCAGCAGGTTTTTTTGATGGTGTCTGTGGCAGTAATGTATCTGAGATTCTAGGTAGGTTCGGATTTTTAGGTAAAGAGGTTTCCGAAGAAACTTTGAATTTTTTAGAATTCTTTTTTGAAGAGTACCAGATAAACAAGGATGCAGGTAATGGAGTTTTGATATCCGATGTTGATTCTTTAGTAGTTGACCGTCCTGTGATGTTTTTCATAGGGATGGACTCCTCATGGGATCCTGTTTTTACAGAAGAGCCTTGGAAAGATGTGGAGAAAGAGTTGAAAGAGGCTGAGGAAAAGTTCGAAATTTTGTTGCAGAACGGTGAGATCCGAAATTATATGGTGGTTGAAAAAGAGTTAAATGAAAGTGTAAAGCCTTCAGCTATTTTAGGTGATTTTTTAGGTGGTTTAACTGATTTTTCACTGTTAAAAGATAGTAAGAAGTGTTTTTCCGGTTCTTCAAGTGATGTAAAAGGTTTTGTTAAAGACAAGTCGATAACGTGTAGTAAGGAATCAACTGCATTAAGCCAATCAGCTCTAAATAGTTTTGCTTACTGCCCAAAAGATTTTATGTTCTCCAGATTATCGGAGTACCCTGATCAGACTTACTTTAGGAAAGGAAATCTTTTACATGATTTCGCAGAGTTTTATGCCAACTATCCTGAAAAAGTTATGGAAAGAGGCGTGAACTTTTTTATCGAAAAAATGGTGGAAGAGATGAACTCCATTCTTGATGATCAAAGCTTGAGCCTGGCTGAAAAAGAGTTTGAGACCGGTGTGAAAAACATTGTTGATTTTATTGATGCTAAGGAGATTGAAGAGAATAGTTTAACGGATTTAGATGATTTTGATAAAAACTTTTTTGGTAAACTTCTAGATGAAAATGTTGACAAAGGTATTACTGAGCTCAACTTTTTCAACAATAAAAAAAGCATTAAAGGAAAGATAGATCTCGTTGTTTCTGATACTGAGATAGTGGATTTTAAGACAGGGCGTTCTAAGACTGTTTCTTCTCTGAT
>JALDAI010000010.1 GCA_022729285.1 Candidatus Nanoanaerosalina archaeon | reverse complement strand
CTTGAAGCAATGGGTATGATAGGTAAAGCTATCCTTGAAGGAGACGGTATTGAAGAGTATGAGTCTGCTATAGAAAGTAGTATTGAGACTATGTTGAGGAAAATAGGTTCTTCATAGGGTAATACATGTTGTTACTGTCCTAGTGAAGAACACCTATTTAAAAGTTAAGGGTAAAACCTATGTTGTCGTCCAAT
The DNA here is from genome assembly GCA_022729285.1 of Candidatus Nanoanaerosalina archaeon. GTDB lineage: Archaea > Nanohalarchaeota > Nanosalinia > Nanosalinales > Nanoanaerosalinaceae > Nanoanaerosalina. The sequence continues at coordinate 16,078 of JALDAI010000010.1, read as the reverse complement.
ATTCTTGGACGGGTATGCCTCGGATGGAGGCCTCTACGAAACGTTTGAAACAATTAGTTTAGATGCTGCAAAAAAAGGGTAAAATATATGGCAAAGAAAAGAAGACCTAGAAGAGGATCGTTAGCATATAAGCCTCATAAAAGGGCTAAAAGGATCTATGCTAGCTTAGACAATGTAAAAGATTTGGGAAAGCAGGAAGCATTAGGTTTCGCTGGTTATAAAGCAGGAATGACAAGAGTTCTGAGAATTGAGGATAGAAAAGACTCAGAATTTAAAGGCCAGGAAGTTGCTGATGCGGTAACAATGATAGAATGTCCTCCTTTGAGAGTTTACGGAGTAAGACTTTACAAAGATACTTTAGAAGGAGAAAAAGTTTTCACAGATATAATAGGGGATGGGTACGATAACAGACTTGAAAGAAAGATCGACCTACCTAATGAAACACATAATATAGATGACGTTGAGGAGTATATAGACGAAGTTAGCAATATTAAGCTTCTAGTACACACTCAGCCATACCTAACAACTATTGGTAAAAAGAAGCCGGAAGCTTTCGAACTACCTATCGGAGGAAGTGTCGAAGAACAGTTTGAGTATGCTAAAGAAAAGTTCGGCAACGAAATCCTGATTTCGGAGGTTTTCGATGACGGTCAGTACCTTGATGTTGTAGGAATTACTAAAGGAAAAGGTTTCCAAGGAGCTGTAAAGAGACACGGTGTAGCAGTTTTGCCAAGCAAGTCTCAGAAAGTTTCAAGGAAAGCAGGAAACCTTGGTCCATGGCATCCTGACCATACTTCATGGAAAGTACCTCAAGCAGGACAGATGGGTAATGCTAGAAGGACTGAATACAATAAAAGGCTTCTGAAAATCGGCGAAGATGTTGAAGAAGTCAATCCAAACGGAGGGATTAAGAAGTACGGTGAACTAAGAAACGAGTACTTGTTGGTCAAAGGTTCAGTACCTGGACCGGCTAAAAGGCTTGTTATGCTTAGAGAAGCTGTAAGAAAAGACGGATATCCTTCAAACCCAAAAATTACGCACATAGATAAATGAGGAGATAAAAGTGGTTGAACTAAAATCTATTGACGGAACAAAGAAAGGAAGCCTAGATCTTCCTGAACAGTTTGAAGAACGTGTAAGAGACGATATTATCAAGAAAGCTGTTCATTCAATTCAGTCCAAGAAAAGACAGCCTTACGGGGCTGATAAAATGGCTGGATTAAAACACCAGACTGACTGGGTTCAGAGAAACCGTGCATACAGGTCAAGAAGAGGAAAAAGTTATCCTTCTTCAAGAACTCCTAGAAAGATTACTTTCAGGAGAGGTATGCAGATGAGCGGTCCTGGTGGAAAAGCTCCTCAAACAGTTGGAGGACGTAGAGCACACCCTCCTAAGGCTGATAAAGAGTTTTCAAAAGATATAAACAAAAAAGAGAAAAGGAAGGCTATTAGATCAGCAATCTCCGCTACTCAGGACTTGGAAAAAGTAAGTAGCAGAGGACACAAAGTTGAAGGCCTTGAACTACCTCTAGTAGTTGAAGACGGCTTCGAAGAGCTTGAAAAAACAACAGAGGTCAAATCAGCTCTACAGAACTTAGGGCTTGAAAAAGAGCTTGAAAGATGTTCTGAGAAAAAGGTAAGAGCTGGAAAAGGAACGATGAGAGGTAGAAAGTACAAGAAAAAGGTAGGACCTCTACTAGTTGTAGGAGAAGAAAACAGTAGTTTACAGAAAGCAGGAAGAAACATTCCAGGAGTTGATGTAGTAGAAGTTTCAAAGCTTAACGCTGAACTACTTGCTCCAGGAACTGATTCAGGAAGACTAACTGTTTGGACAGAAAACGCTTTGAACAAACTAGGAGAAGGTCTTTTCAATTAGGTGATTTACAATGGAAGGATGGGATGTAATAAAGTATCCTCACTTGACAGAAAAGTCTGTCGGGATGGTGGATGAAGAAAATACCCTGGTTTTCATAATTGAAGACAGGGCTAATAAGACAGAAGTGAAAAAAGCTGTTGAGGATCTTTTTGATGTCGAGGTTAAAAAGGTTAATACGCAAAACACAGTTAAAGGAAACAAAAAAGCTTACGTCAGGCTTACTCCAGATTATGAGGCGCTTGATGTGGCTACAAAATTAGGTATGTTTTAGGTGTTAAAAAATGGGTAAAAAATTGATTCAGCAGAGGAGAGGAAAAGGAAGTAATACATACAAGGCTAACTCGCACAGAGCGAAGACAAAGGCTGAAACTCCTAGAGAAAAGGAGAAAGGTACTGTAATAGATATTGAATCAGATCCTTCAAGAACCGCTCCTGTTGCAAAAGTAAAGTTTGAGAGCGGTGCTGAAGAGTATATTTTAGCACCTGAAGGTATCTCTGTAGGAGATGAGATAGATCTTAGCAGAGAAGCACCTTTGGAACCGGGTAACTGTCTTCCAATGAAAGAGATTCCGGAAGGAGTTCCTATCTACAACCTTGAGCTAACACCAGGAGACGGTGGACGTATCGCAAGATCATCCGGAACTTACGGATTTATCGTTGCTCATGAAAGGGATTCAGTCCAGATCTACTTGCCTTCAAAGAAGATCAAGAAGTTTAACAACAACTGTAAGGCAAGCATCGGAAAAGTAGCAGGATCCGGAAGAACTGAGAAACAGTTCGGAAAAGCTGGAAACAAGCACCACATTATGAAAAGCCGTGGAAAACTTTACCCACGAGTTTCAGGTGTGGCTATGAACGCTTGCGACCACCCATTCGGTGGATCAGCTAACCCTGGTAAACCTAAAACAGTTTCAAGAGATACACCTCCTGGTCAGAAGGTAGGTAGTATCGCTGCCTCAAGAACAGGTAAGAAGAAGAAATAGAGTGGTATAAATGGCAAAGGATTTCAAATATAGGGGAAAAAGTCTTGAAGAACTCAAAGAATTGAGTTTGGAAGAGTTTGCAGAACTTCTACCTTCAAGTAAGAGGAGAAGTATTAAGAGAAAACTTACAGACGACCAGAAAAAGATTGTCGAAGATCTTAAGGAGAAAGACTACATCAAAACACATGTTAGAGACATGATAGTCTTACCTGAAATGGTTGGAAAAACTGTTGGAGTTTACAACGGGCAGAAGTTTATAGACGTGGAGATTAAGCCTGGAATGATCGGTCATTATTTCGGCGAGTTCACAAGAAACAGACAGAAAGTAGAGCACTCAGCACCTGGACTTGGTGCAACAAGAAGCTCAAAGTACATTCCTTTGAAGTAGTGATATAAAATGTCTGAGAACACACAAGAAAAAATGGAAGCAAAAGCAAGAGGCGTCAACATTGGCGCTTCTAGAAAACACTGTACAGAGATTTGCAGTTTCATAAAAGGAGACAACGTTGACAAAGCTATTAACAAGCTCGAAAAAGTGATTGACAAAGAGTTAGCAGTACCTTACACAAAGTACAACTCAGACCTCGCACACAAGAAGGGAGACATGGATGCTGGAAGGTATCCTGTTAACGCTTCTAAAGAGGTTCTGAAAGTAGTTGAGAACGCTAAGAACAACGCAGTGTACAACGGAATGTCTGATGAAAACCTGTTTATTGCAGAGTGTTTTGCAACGATGGGTAACAGATACTTAACCCCTAAGAGGAACAGAGGTAGAAAAACTAAATCAGCACATGTAACAATCAAGTTGAGGGAAAGATAGTATGATTGAGAAAGAATTTATTAAAAACAATATCAACAAGGTTAAGCTAGAAGAATACCTTGATAAGGAGCTTGAGAGGGCTAATTACAGCCATATCGACTTTACCAAAACATCGACTTCAACCAATATCACTCTTTACTCAGAAAAGCCTGGACTGATTATCGGTAGAGGCGGTCACAGAATTAAAGAGTTGATCCAGAAGTTGAAAGATGATTTTGGCATCGAAAACCCTCAGGTTGAGGCTAAAGAAGTTGAAGAGCCGGATCTTGATGCAGAAGTTGTTGCTAAAAACGTTTCAGGATGGCTTGAGAAAGGCGGACACCCTAAGAGAGTTGGAAACACTTATGTTAGAAGAGTAATGGATGCAGGAGCTGCAGGAGTACAGATAGAGATTGCAGGAAAGCTAGGAGGTAGCCGAGGAAGAGTTGCCAAGTTTTCAAAAGGATATGTTAAAAGGTGTGGAGAAACCGCTATAAAGAATATTGACTACGCTTACAGGAAAGCTATTACTAAACCAGGAGCACTAGGAGTAAAAGTCAGGATTATGAGAGAGATTCCTCCATACATGAAGAGACAGCATGTTGAAAAAGAAGAGGAAGAAGTAGAAGAAGACAGTGAAAAAGAAGTATCCAAGAAACCAGCGACGAAGTCTCCAAGTAAAAAAGCTTCAAAAGAGGCGTCAAAGAAAGAAAAAACAGAGAAAAAGGAAGAGCCTAAAAAAGAAGACGAAGGTTCAGACAAAGAAGAGACACAGGAAAGCTTTGATTACGAAGAGTTAGTGAAACAGAACATTTCAGAGATTAAGCAGAAGATTAAAGGCAAAGACGTTGATTTCGAAGCAGTTTTAGAAGCTGAGAAATCTAACAAAGATAGGAAAACACTTAAAACCTGGTTAGAAAAGCAGATGGAGTGATTAAAAATGGTTATTTTAAGGTCAGACGATATAAGGACTATGAATGAGTCCGAAGTAGAAGAAAAGGTTAACGACCTAAAACTAGAGCTTGCTAAAGAAAGAGGTAAAATCGCTGTAGGAGGTTTTCCGGAAAATCCTGGAAGACTGAAGGAGATAAGGCGTACTTTAGCAAGGATTAAGACGATTCAAGGTGAAAAGGAGGAACAATGACTGATAATTGTCCAAAATGCGGACTTCCAAAAGACATTTGTGTTTGTAAAACGATTGCTCGTGAAGAGCAGAAAATTGAGGTCCGAATCTCAACAAGAAGGTTCGGAAAAGAGGTTACAGTTGTCGACGGACTTGACGACCAAGACCTTGATATCAGAGATCTTGAATCAAAGCTCAAGTCTAAACTGGCTTGTGGTGGAACGTCTAAAGATGGTACGATAGAGTTACAAGGAAACCATATGAGACGTATTAAAGATGTCCTTGTAAGCCTCGGGTTCGAAGAGGACCTTATTGAGGTAAAGAATTGATGGCGGTTACTCCGGAAAACCTTCCAAGACATGAGCTTATAGGGCTCAACGTTGAAGTTGTCAGATGTTCTGACAAAAACATGGAAGGTTTAAAAGGGGAAGTCATCGATGAAACACAGAAAACGTTTAAACTTCTCACCCAGAACGGTGAGAAAACTGTGCCCAAAGCGGTTTCCGACTTTTTATTCCGCCTTGAGCAACAGAAAAAACAGGTAAAAGTCGAAGGAAAACTTTTGGTCGGTAGACCAGAGGAAAGAATTGGTATGAAACTCCCAGGAAAATGGGGTTATATCAAATAGGTTTAAAAAAATCGAAATCATGTTAAAAAAGGTGGTCATATGTCAGAAGCAAGAGATATAGGAATAGATGTAGAGAAGCCGGACAGAAGCTGTGACGATGATAATTGTCCGTTTCATGGAACACTTCCGGTAAGAGGAAGAGTGTTCGAGGGCGAAGTAAGGTCCGATGATATGGATAATACAGTTACTGTTCAGTGGTCTTATTCACAGAAACTTCCAAAATACGAAAGATATGAGAGAAGAAATACTAGGGTTACAGCACACAACCCTGATTGTATCGACGCAAAAGAGGGCGACAAAGTAAAAATTGCAGAGTGTCGGCCTTTATCAAAAACAAAGAGCTTCGTAGTTGTTGAAACTATGTCAGGTGATTAAAAATGAAAGCACTTTCATCAAAGGTACCAAAGACACTGGAAGTTGGTTCAGAGCTAGTATGCGCTGACAACACTGGTGCTAGAATATTAGAAATCGTAGGTATCAAAGGAGGAAGAACTTCCAAGCCAGGAAGAGCAAAATGTGGTGTCGGAGACCATGTTATTGTTAGGATTAAAAAAGGAGAACACGAAATGAAAGGAGAAATGTATGACGCAGTTGTAATCAGACAGAGAAAAGAAATTCAGAGAGCTTCTGGAATGAACACTATGTTTGAAGACAATGCAGCAGTACTTATCGAACCTACAACCGAGATGCCTAAAGGAAACAGAATTAAAGGAGTAGTAGCTAAAGAAGCTGTTGAAAGATACCAGTCAGTTGGAAAAATTGCTTCAATGGTGGTTTAAATGTCAGAGAAATGGAAGAAAAGTTGGAAAAGTTCAAAGAAAGCAAAGAAACAGAGGATGTATCGAGCAAACGCTCCATACCACCTTAGGAAGAAGTTTTTATCAGTTAAACTTAGCGATGATTTACAAGATACTATAGGTAAGAAGACTCTACCTGTAAGATCAGGCGATAAAGTGGAAGTCATGAGAGGAGAGCACAAAGGACTTTCAAGCCTGGTAGATAGAGTTGATTATACCAACTATAAGGTATACCTAACAGATATTGAAAGAGAAAGAGTGGATGGTACAGAGGCAAAAATTGCTTTAGAACCTTCAAACCTGAAGCTTGTTAAATTAGAGTTAGAAGATGAAAGAAGGATTTCCGAAGTAGAACTGTCAGAAGAAGAGAAGAAAGAGATTGAAGCAGAAGACGAGAAGGAAGAACAGGAAGAGACAGAAGAGGCAGAAGAGACAGAAGTGACAGAGGAGAAATCTGAAGAAGATGACAGTGAAGAAGCTGAGGAATCCGAAAAAGAAGGTTCAAAGGATAAGGGTGATAAGTAATGAAGCATCAGAAAAGACTTTCAGCACCGAAGCATTATCCTATTGAGAGAAAGAACGGAAAGTACGTAGTTGTAGGAAAAGGTCCTCACAAAGAAGAGGACGGTATTCCTGTAACAGTTCTTTTAAGAGAAGTTTTAGGATATGCTGAAACTGCTGCAGAAGTAAGTCAGATACTTAATGAAGAAAATGTTTTAGTAAACGGAAAGGTTGTCAAAGAGCCTGGTTACGTAGTAGGCTTTATGGACAGTATTTCAATAGATAAAGTAGGAGAAGAAATCCGAGTTCTTTTAGACAAGAACGGACTGGTGTTCAAACCGGTTGAAGACGTTGAGAAAAGAGTTTTCAAAGTCCTGGATAAGAGAATGGTTAAAGGAGGAGCAGTTCAGCTCAACCTTGATGCAGGAGAAAACCTTTTAGTAGAAGAAGACGACTACTCAACCAAGTCATCCATTATCCTAGATCTTGAGTCAAAAGATGTTGAGAAACACATCCCTTTCGAGGAAGGAAATCTAGCTTATATTTCAGGAGGAGCTCACATCGGTTCCAAAGCTAAGATAAAAGAAATCATTCAGTTATCAGGATCTCAGGACAACAAGGTAGTTCTTGTAGACGACTCAGGAGAAGAGTTTGAAACAGTTGAAAAGTATGTTTTCATGGTTGGAGAAGACGAAACAGAGGTGGAACTATGAGCAACCCGATGGAAGAGATAAGGATTGAGAAAGTAACATTAAACATTGGAATCGGACAAGTTGGACAGGAAGTTATGAATGCGGTAACACTTCTTGAAAGACTTACAGGAAGTAAAGCAGTAAAGACAAAATCAAAAGACAGTGCAAAAGGTTTCGGACTAAGAGAAGGACTTGAAATCGGAGCAAAAACAACATTAAGAGGAGAAGAAGGAAAAGAAATCCTTCCACAGTTACTAAGCGGTATGGACAAAGAACTTTCAATCGATAACTTTGATAACCAAGGAAACTTTTCATTCAGCGTTGAAGAGTATATTAACATGCCGGGTGTTGACTACGATCCTGAAATCGGTATGCAAGGTTTCGACGTCGCAGTTACCCTTGAAAGACCAGGGTTCAGGATTAAAAGGAGACAGGTCGACACTAAAAAGATAGGTAAAAACCATAAAATCACTCCGGAACAGGCAGCTGAATGGGTTGAGGAAGAGTTCGGAGTAGATGTGAAAGGTGTTAAGTAATGAGTTATGAAGGAATACTAAACCAAGTAAAATCTAATAGAAACAAGGTTAAGCGGTTGAAAAAGCACAACAAACCGAAGGACAGAGAGTTCGGTAAAGCTAAAAGGAAGTGCAGAAGATGTGGTAGAAGAGGAAGAGGAATTATTAGAAAGTACGACCTTTATTACTGCAGACAGTGTTTCCGAGAGATCGCTAACAAACTAGGATTTAAAAAACTGAGTTGATAGAAAATAAGGAGTGGATAAAAGATGAGGCAAGACATACTGGCTGATGCTTTTGCAGCTATAGATAATGCACGAGAAGTAGGTAAAAAAGAAGTAACGATAAAACCTGCTTCAGAACTGATTAAAAACGTTTTGATAGTTTTACAGAAGAATGGCTACATAGGACTTTTTGAACACGTTGAGAACAATCAAGGTGGAAAGTTCAAAGTAGAAATCGGTAGAAGTATAAATAAGGCAAGCGTTGTTAAACCAAGGTTTTCCGTTTCAAAAGACGGATACCAGAAGTATGAAAAAAGGTTCCTACCTGCTAGAGGTTTCGGAGACCTGATCGTGACAACACCGGAAGGAGTTATGTCACACCAGGAAGCCCGTGAGAAAGGCATCGGTGGGAAGCTACTAGGCTATGTCTACTAGGTGTTTAGGATGAAAGAGATAATAGAGATACCGGAGGAAGTAAATGCAAAGATGGACGGTTTCAACCTAGAAATCGAGTCAGGAGGAGACAAAGTTGTTAAGAAGTTTAACTCTGACAGGGTTGAAGTCACAGTTTCAGACGGTAGTATTAAAGTTGAATCGATTAAGAACGGTAAGAAGTCGAATGCTGTTGTCGGAACCTACAGGTCTCATATTAAAAACATGTTAGAAGGCGTCCAAGAAGGATACACTTACAAGTTGAAGACGGTTTACGCCCACTTCCCTATGAACGTTAAAGTTTCAGGAAACAAAGTTGTTATCCAGAACTTTATCGGGGAAAGAGCTCCAAGGAATGTTAAAATCCCTGAAGGAGTAAGTGTAAACGTTGACGACGACGAAGTAACCGTAGAAGGAGCAGACAAAGAAAAAGTATCCCAGACAGCCGCTAATATTGAGCAGGAATGCCACAAAGGTTCCCGAGATCCTAGAGTTTTTCAGGACGGAATCTATGTTGTTAAAAACGGAGGTGCAAGCTAATGTCTGATAAAAAAGAGAAGAAAAGATTGATGAAGCAGAGGAACAAGAAAAAGTTCACTCGACAGAACTCCCATAAAATCAATAGAGTTCCTTCATCATGGAGAAAAGCTAGAGGAAGGCACAGCAACGTAAGACTTAAGAGAAAGTATGCTAAGAACATGCCTAACCCTGGATACGGAAGTCCTAAAGAAGTTAGAGGACTACATCCTTCAGGACTTACAGACAACCTTGTCCACAACCCGAAGGATTTAGAAGACCTAGATCCTGAAGCAGATGGTGCAAGGATTGGTAAAAGCGTTGGTGGAAGAAAAGCAGAAGCTATTATGGAAAAAGCGGAAGAGCTTGAAATCCATGTTTTCAACGGTAAAACTTTTGAAGAAAACGAAGAGGAAGACGTAAAGTCTGACTGAAAAACTTGTAGAGGTGTCATAAATGAAAGGACAGTCTTTTTTCAGAACATCTGAAGGGAAATGCCCTCAGTGCGGTAACTTTGGAGAAAACTTTGAAGACGAAGATATAGGAGAAGGGATGGTTTGTCCGACATGTGACACCGTTTTCAACAAGTACATGGTACTTGATCAAGGACAGGACTACAAGTTTAGAAATAATTAATAAAGGTAGATATTATGAATTTAAGATCACAGAGAAGAATGGCGGCTGAAGTATTAAAGGTTGGTAAGAGCCGTGTTTGGATCGATCCGGATAGAGTAGAAGACGTTTCTGAAGCTATTACTAAACAAGATATCAGAAACCTGGTTGAGTCAGGTGTAATTAAGAAGAAAGATAAAAAAGGTACTAGTAAAGGAAGGTTCAGAGAAAAACAGAGACAGAAGAAGAAAGGAAGACGTAAGGGACACGGAAAAAGGAAAGGTAAGAAAGGAGCTCGTAAAAAGAGAAAAGACAAGTGGAAAGAAAGAATCAGATCTTTGAGAAAAGAGCTGAAAAGGATGAGAGATGAAGAAGAGATTACAAGGAGTGAGTACAGACAGCTTTACAGAAAAGCTAAAGGAGGATTTTTCAGGAACAAAAAACACATGAACCTATATATAAGTAAGAACTTAAAAGGTGAGAAATAATGGCTGAAGGACCAGGATTCAAGGTTTCCCATAGAAGGAGAAGAGAACAGAAAACAGATTTTAAGAAGAGAATTGAGCTTATCAAATCAGGTAAGCCAAGAGCAGTTGTAAGGATCAGTAACAACCACACAGAAGTACAAGTAGTTAGTTATGAGAAAGAAGGAGACGAAGTAATTACAGGAGCTAAATCATTCGATCTAAAAGAACTAGGATGGGAACACCACACCGGAAACCTTCCATCAGCATACCTTACAGGTCTGTTAGCAGGTCAGAGAGCATTTGATGAAGAAGTTGAAGAAGCTGTTGTTGACCTAGGGCTACAGATGAAACAGCACGGTTCCCGAGTTTTCGCAGCTATCAAAGGACTTGAGGACTCAGGTCTTGAAGTTAACGCTGGAGAAAAAGCTTTCCCTGAGGAATCAAGGATTAAAGGGGAACATATTGAAGAGTTTAAAGACAACGGTATTGTATCAAACTTCGAAAATGTGAAAGAAAAAATAATGAGTGATAAATAATGAGACAGGAAGACTCAGGTGTTTGGAAACCGAAGACAAAGCTCGGTAAAATGGTTAAGAACGGAGAAATAACCAATATACACGACGCACTAAACCATAGATTAGCTCTTAGAGAGCCGGAAATAACTGAAAAACTCCTTCCTAACATGGAAGACGACGTCATCCTTGTTGGAGGAACACCTGGAAAAGGTGGTGGAAAGAGAAGGATTGTTTCAAAAAGAACAGTTCGTATGCACAAATCAGGAAGAAGGTTCAAGACAAAGGCTATGGTTGTAATCGGTAACAATAATGGTATTATTGGACTAGGCGAAGGATTCGCTTCAGACACAAGAAATGCTATTCAGAAAGCTAAACAAGCAGCTAAGCTGAATATTATTGAACTAAGAAGAGGAAACGGTTCATGGGAAGACCGTGGAACAGATCCTACAACTATTCCTTTCAAGACAAAAGGAAAATCAGGTTCAGTAGAAGTAGAGCTTAAACCAGCACCTAAAGGTACAGGTTTAGCAGCTTCATCAGGAGTTAGGAAAATGCTTAAGCTTGGCGGAGTGGAAGACCTTTGGGTCAAGTCTAGAGGAAGCACTAGAACCAGGGAGAACATTATCAAAGCAACATTCCAAGCATTTAAGAACATGAACAACATGAAAGTAAGTCCGGAGATTGTTGAAAGAACCGGTCTAGTAATCGGAGAGGTGTAAAACAATGTATGCAGCAGTAAGAGTTAGAGGAATGGTTGATAAAAGTTACAAACTAAGCAGAACCATGGAAGAGATAGGACTAGGTAAGAAGAACAGAGTAGTTCTTTTACCGGAACTGGAAAGCATCGATGGAAAGCTGAAGAAAGTTAAGGATATAATCACTTTCGGAAAAGTTTCACCTGAGTTCATCGAAGAATTCCTTACAGAAAAGCTTGAGACACCTTTCGAAGATGTTTTAGAAGAGCTAGGAGCGGATTCAGTCGAAGAACTTGTAGAAATGATTGATGAAAACGAAGTATCTCTTTCAGAACTAAGGGAAAAAGGATTTTCAAATGTTTTCGACATGAACTCACCTAAAAAAGGTTACAAAAACACTAAAAGACAGTTTAAACAGTCAGGTTCTCTAGGATTTAGAGAAGGAAATGAGATCGAGAACCTTATCAAAAGAATGTAGGTGATTTAAATGGGTAATAAAAAAAGAGGAAGCGGAACACACGGACACGGATCCTCAAAGAAGAGAAGAGGAGCAGGAAACCGTGGAGGACGAGGTAACGCTGGTCGAGGAAAGAAAGCTAAACACAAAAAGTTTACAGGAATGAAAGAAGGAGTACTAGGAGAAAGCGGTTTCAACCGACCTAAGAAACTACAGAATGACCAGAATACTATCAACCTGAAAGAAATCGACCAGAAGATCGACACATTTGTTGAAAAAGGCTTCGCGGAGAAGAAAGGAGACAAGTATGTTTTCAACGCTGAAGAAGCAGGTTTCGACAAAGTGTTAGGAAGCGGAACCCTTTACAGAGACATCGACGTAAAGGCGAAAAAGTTTTCAGAATCCGCTGAAAAAAAGATTGAAGAAAACGGGAACGAAGCAGTTTCACTTTAAAGTTTCCAGATAGGTTAGTATTATGTCATTATTCACGAAGATAGGAGAATACCTTCCATCGATTAAGAAGCCGGAGAAGAACGTGTCGTTCAAAAACAAAATGATTTGGACGGTTACAATTCTTGTTCTCTACTTCATAATGAGCGAGATATATGTAGTAGGTGGAATACCGGAACAGATGGGTGAGTTCCAGGCTTTACAGACAATTATGGGATCTGAAATAGGGACCCTTGTCACACTAGGTATCGGACCTATCATCACCGCATCGATTATCTTACAGCTTCTGGTTGGTGCAGACATAATACCATGGGATCTTAACAACCCCGTTGATAAAGAAAAGTTCCAGAACTCACAGAAGCTTTTAGCATATATTTTCGGTTTCGTACAGTCATTCGCTTTCGTAGCTATGGGTGCTATCACTCCTATGTCCGGATTTTTCGGAGTAGTTGTCGCACAGCTAGCTCTTGGTTCATGGCTTATCATAATGATGGACGAAGTAATATCCAAGTGGGGCTTCCACTCAGGAGTTTCACTTTTCATCCTTGCAGGAGTTGCTAAAACAATTTTCATCAGATTACTATCTCCTTTCACAATGGCAGGAGAACTTTGGTTTCTAACCGGTGGAGAAGCACCTGCAGGAGCTTTACTACAGTTTATAACAGGTACTTTCTCAGCAACAACGATTTCAGGACTTATCTTTACTATAATCGTATTCCTGATATCCGCTTACGCGTACAACATGCGAGTTGAGATACCGTTGACGTTTGGAAATGTAAGAGGGTTCGGTAGGAAATGGCCTCTTAAATTCCTTTACACAAGCGTTATGCCTGTAATCTTTGTATCAGCTATCGCATCCAACCTAAGCCTTTGGATATCATTAGCTACACAGAGAGGACTTGAACTATCCTTCAACCTACCGTTTATGGAAGAACCGTTCTACATTTTCGGACAGTTCACAGCAGAAGCAGGAGCGAGTTACAACTCACTGATATACTACTTTACAACTCCTACAAACGTGCCACAAACAATCTGGAACTCTATAACGACAGGCACCTTACAGTTTTCAATACCTGAAATCATCCAGATATTTTCATACACAGGATTTTATGTGGTGCTAGGAGCAGTGTTCTCCGTGTTTTGGATGAAAACTTCCGGACAGGATCCTTCAAGCGTTGCTGACCAGATTATGAACATCGGTATGAAAGTACCAGGTTTCAGAAAGGACAAAAGAGTTATCGTGAAAATCCTAAACCGGTACATACCGGCACTATCAGTACTTGGAGGAGCTTTCATCGGTTTCCTTGCAGCACTGGCTAACTTTACCGATGCATTCGGTACAGGAACAGGTATCCTGCTAGCAGTGTTTATCTCCTTCCAGCTATACGAGGAGATCGTTAAGAAACACATGGAAGACATGCATCCAGCGCTTAGAAACTTTATGGGGAGCTTTTAAACCTCCCTGATAATTACTCTTTTTATAAGAGTAAGGTCTAATTAATTAAAAGAGGTTAAATACAAAATGTACCACGGACTTTTCGGATTTTTTGTTGAATTTTTACAGCCGGTTTTCCCGATCTACGACAAAGTTTTCGGCATATTCTTCAACTACTTCGGACACAGAACAGCTTCACTGTTGTCAGTAGCTCTTTTAGCAGCAACAGTAGCACTGATAATATCTTCTTTCTACATATTCCTTGTTGACAGAGATGAGTACAACAGGATTAGAGAGAAACAGAAAGAGTTACAGGAAAAGATGAAGGAGGCTCAGGACAACGATGAAATGGAGAAAGCCAACAAGTACATGCAGGAATCGTTCAGTATGCAGAAAGAGTTTATGAAGACATCTATTAAGCCGATGATCGGCTCGATGGTTATCTTTTTCCTATTCGTACCGTGGATCCTTCACACCCACATCCCTATAGTTGAGACGGAAATGGTTGAAGAAGGGGTTTACGAAGGAGTGCTTGAAGCAAGAGGTTACGAAGAACCGATAGGTAATTTAACAGTTAATATCGGTGAAGAAGATGAGAGAGAGTACTTTTTCAACGGAGAACAGTACGAAATAGGTGACAGAGTTTCAGAAGGAGAGGATGAATGGATAATAAAAGAGTCGGAGTACGACGAGGAAAACGACACGGTTAACGTCAAGTTTTCATACAGATTTATCAAGATACCTGTCAACCTACCGTTGTTCGGAGACACTCTTGAATGGTTAGGAACCTTTATCCTGTTCCAGCTACCGTTCACAATCATTTTCAGAAAAATGTTGGGAGTACAGTAAAACAGTTGCTCCCTCTTTAACTACTTTTTTCTTAAAAAACAGTTTTCTTTAAAACTTTTAGAGTCGTAGTAGTGAACTGTTATGTTGCCTGCAGAAAAAAACATGTCACAGAAATGGTTGGTCAGAGAGGAGTGCGAGACCGACTGGGAGTATGGACAGAGACCGGAGAAAAGAGATGTCAGAGACAACCTTGAAAACGGGCTAGTAGTTTTAGACAAGCCATCAGGGATTAAAAGCCATAAGTTATCAGTTGATGTTAAGAAAAAGTTGAAAAGAGGTAAAGCAGGCCACTCAGGAACACTTGACCCTGGTGTTACAGGAGTTCTACCGGTAGGTTTGAACAAAGGAACAAAAGTTTTACAGGCTTTGAAAAACGCTGGGAAAGAGTATTACGGATCTATGAAGCTTGGAGAAGAGTTCGGTAAGGAAAAGATTAAGGAAGTTGCCGAATCATTCGTTGGAACTGTTAAACAATTACCTCCGGAGATCTCCGCAGTGAAGAGAGAGGAGAGAGAAAGAGAGGTTTATGAAATAGAAGTTCTAGGAGTAGATGGAGAAAAAGTAGAGTTCCGTATCGAGTGTGAGAAAGGGTTTTATGTAAGGACTTTTTGTAAACAGTTCGGTGAAAAGTTAGGTACAGAAGGAGAGATGGTGTCTCTAAGAAGGACGAAGGTAGGACTGTTCCAGGAAAAAGACATGGTTGAACCGGACAAGCTTTTTAACGAGTTCCAAAAGTTTAATAACAGGGAAGACAACAGTTTGAAAGATCATATACTGCCTGTGGAAGCCGGTGTAAAGCATTTGAAGAAGATACTTTTGAAAGACACGGCAGTTTCAGCGGTCTGCCACGGAGCGGAGCTAGGAAGCATGGGAGTTTCCAAACTACAGGAAGGTATTGAAAAAGGCGAGGAAGTTGCTCTGTTAACACTTAAAGGAGAACTGGTCGCTATAGGAGTTGCAGAAATGGCTTCAGAAAGTATCGTCTCAGAAAAAGGTACGGCAGCTTCTCTAAAAAGAGTTTTCATGGATAAGAAAACGTATCCGAAGAAATGGTAGGCAGTCGGTGAAAGATTTTAAAGAGTGTATGATAAAAAGTATTTGGTAAGTTTTTAACAGCCAGAAAAAATGCCTGGATGGCGGAGTCTGGTCCATCGCGCCGGTCTTGAGAACCGGTGGGCGTCAAGCCCTCGCAGGTTCAAATCCTGCTCCAGGCGTGAACTACTAAGTTTATTGAAAATAAAATTAGGCAATATCAAAATTCTGTGAAATTTTTTTGGTTTTACAATATTATTGGTAATGAATATAATAGTTGGTAAACTTATTGAAAATCTTTTTGTTAACGGAATTTTTCGTTTTTCATCTTTAATTTTAATAGCTGGAATTATAGGGGATGTTGACACGATTTTTTCGCTATTTAATTTAATTACTTCTTAAACTTAAACAAATCAATTTAATATCTATGATCTAAAACCTTTCCTTAACCCTTTCAGCAAACTTACGGGCTTTTTTGAG
>JALDAI010000106.1 GCA_022729285.1 Candidatus Nanoanaerosalina archaeon | reverse complement strand
CTTATGATAACTTCCAACAGATATAATATGTTCATGGTAAGCGGGTATGCTAATTGTATTTTTTCCTTCATTACCTGAAGCAGCTACTAATAAAATATCTTCTTCTTCAAGGCTTGAAACTGTTTTGTCTATTAAACCATGTATTTCTGGAGTAAAATCTCCACCTAGGCTCATAGTAACTACGTCAGTAGATTTTTCATCAGAGATATACTCTAAAGCTGAAAGAATGCTCCCTAACTTTCCATCACCAGAATCATCTAATACTTTGTAAGCTCCTAAATCAGCTCCTGGTGCTATTCCTCCATTAAAATCGTCGTTATCAGCATCATTTTCTCCTGCTGCGATTCCTGCTACATGTGTACCGTGACCTTGTTTGTCTAATGGTTCAGAATCATCTAAAAAGTTTTTACTATCATAAAATTTGTCACACTCCTCAAAACTGTCTTCGGACTTACACCCAAACACAGGGTGTGAAACATTGATCCCGGTGTCTAAAATAGCTATATTAACTCCTTCTCCTGATTTTTCATCGTAGATTTGTTCTAAATCAAGCATAATTTCTTCTTTTGCTTCTTCTATCTGTGCCTCTACCTTGATATTAGGATAAACTTCTGATACAAAATCTTCATCTCTTAACTGGTTTTTTTCACTATGTGAAAGGCTGTTAACAACAGCTCCGTTAAAGATGTTTGAGAAACTTTGGGTTACTTCACCGTATCCTAGCTTCTCTAACTCCTCTATTCCTACATTAGTTATATCAGAGGAACTACTAAGTGACCCAATTCCTTCATTAGCTGTACTTTCTTCAAATTGAACAATATAAGAAGTTTCATAAGACTCTATACTTTGTTGATATATACCTCCGTCAGGGTGAGAAAGTCCAATTGTTGTAAGAGTTAAAACAAAAAACATTAAAACAGCCAAGCACTTAAAAAATAGATTTTTCTTCATTGTAAACAACTTTAACAATAATATAGTGAATACAGTTTTAGTAAGTTTTGGAAAAAAACCAATTAACTTAGGCTTTATAAACCATTTCTTTAAAAAGGAGTTCTACTATAAAGATTTTATGGGGGACAAAAAAGTATTATCGATTATAACCCATCTTTTAGGTATCGTAACAGGTTTTATAGGAGCTCTTATAGTGTATCTAGTGACTAAACAGGAAGTTGTTAAGAACCACGCTAGAGAAGCTCTGAACTGGCAGATCAGTGTTTTGATCTACTCTTTAATCCTGGGAGTTATATCCACAATGTTTATAGGAGAAGCTCTTCTTGGATTAGCCGGACTTCTGAACATAGTCTTCTGTATCGTAGCTGCTGTAAAAGCTAACAGCGGAGAAGTTTGGAAGTATCCTATTACGATCAGGTTCCTAAAAGGTTGAGGCTGTAATCACAACCAATATTTTCAAAGGAGGACTTAACGTCCTCTAACATCTTTTTTTTATCTTTGTAATAAAACAGATGACTTTCACAGCCGCAATCGGAGCATCCAAAGCTTTCAAAAGATTCGCCCTGTAAAGACTCGGATAAAACACACTCAATATCTTCGTTCTCCGCTTTAAAACTACCTAGAAAACTTGTGTTATTTGATACGCTTAGATAATCTATGTGCCAGTGAGTATTT
>JALDAI010000015.1 GCA_022729285.1 Candidatus Nanoanaerosalina archaeon | reverse complement strand
TAAAGGATCGTTCTTCATTTTTTATCACCTTGAAATCACAAATCTTATACTTATTAGTGTGGTAAGGTAACTTTTTATAATAAAGTGATTATAAATGGCTAAGAAATTTTTCATCTGTAACGTATGTGGCGATGTCCACTTCGGTGAAGCAGGTCCAGAGGAATGCCCGACCTGCGGTGTTGAGAACGCTTATGAACGAGCTGAAAGAGATGAGGCTCTTGAAGCTATCGGTGTGTAAGTTATGAAATTTTTTGATGCCGAAATAACTGATATAAAGAAGGAGACGCACGATGTAAAGACTTTTCGGTTAGATATAGATGTAGATTTCTTACCGGGGCAGTACTGCTTAGTCTCAATAAAAAATGATGAGGAGTTTGAAAACGCGAAAAAACCTTTCACTTTTTCATCGGCGCCTGGAAGAGGGTATACTGAACTAACTGTGAAAAAAGTAGGTGAGTTCACCTCCGCGCTACACAGCTTAAGAGAAGGAGAGGTCTTAAAGATCAGTGAGCCTAAAGGAAGCAGTCTAGTTTTTGATGAAACAGTTAAAGATGATGTAGTATTTATCGCCGGTGGTTCGGGGATAACTCCTTTTATATCTGCAATAAGGTACGGTGTTAACAATAAGATGGATAATAGTTTCACACTGTTCTTCTCTAACAGGGAGTACAGGGATATAATTTATAGAACAGAGTTAAACCATCTTGACAACGATTTTGATAATATAAAAGTTGTAAATACGCTGACCCACTCAAAAGATGAACGCTGGCATGGTGAAACAGGCTTGATAAATTCTGAGATGGTTGAAAACCATTTGAGCAGCTTAGAAAACAAAGTTTATTATATCTGTGGTCCTCCGGGTATGGTCGAATCTATGAGAGAAATGCTATCTAAACTAGGTATAGTTGATGATAAAGTACTTTTTGAGCAATGGGAGTTACCAGGTAAGCAAGATTAAGGTATGGCCTATAATCCTTACTTTTTTAAACAAAGGCTTCAAATCGTGTGTTAACCCATGAACAAAAAAATTCTACTGGCAGGCCTTCTAGTGGCTGCGCTTGTCCTTACAGGATGTTTAGGTCCTGAAGGCGATGCACTGCCTGAGGAAGGCGAACTGCCTGAAGACGATTTCGGTGATGGAGGACTACCTGAAGAAGACGGAGTTGACGACGGATTTCCTGAGGACGATGGACTTCCGGAAGACGATACGAATCCTATTCCGTAAACTTTTTCGCCATTTCTTCTTCATTTATTTTTTTCTCCTAAAAGATCTAAGTAACCTTTTTTTAGGTTTAAGTTGTAATTTCTAAGTATGGCTAGAATAGGTGAAGTGGTGGAGAGAATTCACGAGTTGGAGAAAGCTCGTAAAAGCGCTGCTGAAAGGATTAAGGAGAGTGAGAACCGGTTTGTTAACTCAGAAGTTTTTCTTGAAGACCGACTTGTTACAAAAGTAGCTGAAAAAGCTGTTGACCTAGATGGTTTATCTGTTGCCGGTGTTGACGGAGGTCTTGTTAAAAAAGAGTATGCAGGGGTTGATATCGTTGTTTCAAGGGCTGTGGCTTCTTTTTTCGAGTACAGTGGCGGATCATTGTCGGACAGCTACACTTTACCAAAAATCGTGGGAAGTCCTGAAGTAGACTTTATAGAGTCTCCTCTTGATATAAGAAGTTTCAACTTATCCAGCTCTTATATAAGGCTTAAAAAAGAGGTTGGTAGAGCTATACGAGCTTTGGAGGAAAATCCTGACATTGTTTTGATGGATGGTTCGATTATTCCTCAGTACGCTGAAAGACCTGAAAAAGGAACGGAGGCTAGAAAACTTTACGACTCTATGGTTGAAAAGTTTAGAGAACTTCTTAAAAAGTCTGAGGAGAAAGAAGTTCTTTTAGCAGGTGTTATAGAAGATTCAAGGAGTAAAAGACTTTCTGAGGCTATAGGGGGTCAGGCTGTTGATGGCTCAACTTTTGGTAATGTTCTAAAAAATACTAGGGACACTAATTTGTTGGAGTACTTGATGGAAAAAGGTTTTAGAACCTCTGTTATGAGTTTTGCAAAGGATTATGAGAAACACATGGTTTTGAACGATATAGGGGAGAAGGGTAAGGAGGTTTACAGCTTTTACTTAAAAACTGCTGAGGAAGCCACACCTGTAAGGATAGATTTTTTTAACATACTAGGTGTTTCTGAAACTGCTGACAAAGTTTCTGAAATACTTATTCCTCTCTGTTGTTACTCTTCAACTTACGGTATTCCTTCTGTACTGGTCGATGCGGACAGTCGTGCAAAGCTTTCTTCAAAAGATATAGAAATGCTTGAATCCAAGATTTCTTCTGTTATAGGCCCTTTACCTGGTTTGAAAGGTCTTAGGAGAAACAACCGTCCTTTTTAGCTTCATTTATTTTTGAAGAACAGCCATTTGTCTCCGCCTTCATAATCTGTTTTTAAGACGGTGTACTTTCCTTGCAGTTTCTCACCTTTTATCTCGACAACTATTTTTTCTTCCTTTCTATCGATTAGTTCGAACTCTCCTTTATCCCATATCTCGACAGTACCTTTTCCGTAGCCTTCTTTTATTTCTCCTTCGAACTCTCCGTACTCAATTGAGTGGTCTTCAACTTTTATGGCAAGTCTTTTTACACCAGGCTTTTTCGGAGGTTTCTTAGGTACTGCCCAGCTTTTCAGAACGCCGTCGAACTCCAGTCTTAGGTCGTAGTGTAGGTTTGATGCGTCATGTTTCTGGATAACGTACTTAGGCATTTAACCACCTTCAAAAGCTTTCTGAATATCTTTTTCGAACCTTGGTCTTATCTTTCTGTTGTAGATAGTGGCTGCAGGATGGTATGTCGGCATATACTTCCTACCGTTTTTCTTGTAAATCTTTCCTCTGTGCTGAGAAATCTTTTTCTTACTGAGAACTCTCTGTAATGCATGGTTGCCTACCGGAAGAATAATATCGGGGTCAACGGTTTTTATCTGTTTCTCCAAGTACTCGTTACAGCTCTCCACTTCTTTTTTCCTTGGATCTCTGTTGTTAGGAGGCCTACATTTAACTACGTTTGTAATAAAAACATCTTCTCTTTTCTTTCCTGCTTTCTCAAGTGCTTCATCCAGTATTGAACCGGCTCTTCCTACAAAAGGTAGTCCTTGTTCATCTTCATTTTTCCCTGGTGCTTCTCCTATAACCATAACCTTTGCATCAGGCTTCCCCGTTCCAGGCACCGTTTTCTTCCGGTTTTTTGACAGTTCACACTTTCTGCAGCTGCTGACTTTTTCGGCTACTGCTTTAAGACATCTTTCTTTCTGGGTCATCTCTAAAACTTTATTTGTTCTCCACCTTTTTTTGTTTAAACACCGAAGGACTGTTCAAATAGTTTGAACTCTCATTGTCTTTCCCGGTTCGGTAACCTTTATAAAAATAGTTTTAAAGAAATTCTTTTGAAGCGGCGTTTGTCGCTGAATGATTTACAGAAATCAGAGGAAGTGTTAAAAATGGTAACTGTATACGACGTATATGCAAATGATTTAATTGAAAAAGTTGCGGAACATTTTGAAGAAAACGTAGAGGAAATAGACCAGCCTGAATGGAGCTACTTTGTTAAGACAGGAGTTAGCAGAGAGAGAAACCCTCAGCAAGAGAACTGGTGGTACATCAGAGCAGCAGCTATCCTAAGAAAAGTTTACATGGATGGTCCTGTCGGAGTTGAAAGGCTGAGATCTGCTTACGGATCAAGGAAGAGGAGAGGTGTAAAAACTGAGCACTTCTACAAAGCTTCTGGAAAAGTTATTAGAAAAGTTCTGCAGCAGTTAGGAGACGCTGGATTCGTTGAAATCGAAGAAGGCGAGGGAAGAACTTTAACAGCTGAAGGTCAGAGTTTGATGGATAACCTGGCTTACGAGGTTTCAGAAAACAATTAACTAAAAAGTTTTCAACGTGGTTAAAATGTCTGATGATAATTTGAAACGGCTCAAGGAAGAGAAAATGAGGCAGATGAGTAACAGTCCTGGCCATAATGCTCAAAAACAACAGGAGCAGCAGGCTAAGGAGAGGTTGAAAAAGATAGCTTCACAGATCCTTACAAAAGAGGCTAGATCCCGTTTAGCAAATATTAGAGTGGCTAGACCTGAACTGGCTTCAAATATTGAGCTAAGACTTGTACAGCTTTACAAGTCCGGAAGCATCAGGGATAAAATCACGGATGAACAACTTAAAGAGCTTTTGAAAAAGGTTCAGGAATCTAAAGGCTCTACAAATATCAAATATTAATTTAAGGTGAATTATTATGGCTTCAAGAAAAGGAAGAGGAAAGAAAAAAAGATTAAATGCAGCAAACAGAAGAGCAAGATCCGCTCCTAGATGGGTAGACATCAAGAAGTACGGTCTGAAGAGGGCTTTGACAAGAAATGTTAAAGGCTTAAGAAGCAGACACTGGAGAAGCGGTGACACAGGAGAGTAAATGGTGGTAAGTAATGGAAGGAACAATGAAAATTAACATTGGAAGAGCTAAAGCAGCTTCTAAGAAGAAGAGAGCTGGTAAGGCGTTAAGACTTGTGAAAAAACAGGTCACACGAAAAACAGGTATTAAAGACGTTAGGCTTAGCAACAACATTAACGAAAAAATCTGGGAAAAAGGTGGAAAGCCTCCTAGAACTATTGAAGTTGAGTTAATCGAGGAAGAAGGATACGTTATAGTTGATACTGCTGAACAGCCTGTTGGAAGAAAGGCTGTTAAGAAGGCTGAGAAAAAGGTTGAGGAAGTGAAAGAGGAAGCAGCTGAGGAAGCAGAAGAGTCAGAGGAAGAATCTGAAGATGAAAGCGAAGAATCTGATGAAACTTACGACCTTGAGGAAGAGCTTGTAGAAGTTTTGAAAGAAGGATCAATCTCTGAAGGAAAAGAAGCTGTTAAGGAGATGAACAAAGCTGATTTTGAAAAGATTCTGAACTTCGAAGAAGCTCATCAGAATAGGAAAGGCATGAAAAAGTTCCTAAGAAGCAACATGAGGTAGTTAAATGGCTGATCACATCAAGTTCGGGGATTACTTAGGAGATATCAACCTTGGATTCCACGGGGTTGTAACGAGCAGTTACGCTGTTTTAGCTCCTAAGTTTTCTCGGAAAGAGTTCTTTGATGTGGATGAACTGGTTGAGATGAGGGTTTCCAACACTGATCTACTAGGATTATTTATGGCAGGGAACTCTAATGGACTACTTGTTCCGGATATTGTTTCGGAACACGAAATTTCTTTCCTTGAAGAAAAAGGAGTGGAGTACAAAGTTGTTAACTCTAACCTTACAGCTCTTGGAAACCTAGTTTTAGTAAATGATAACGGATGTATTATCTCTGAAAAGCTTTCAGGTATCCAGGAAGAAGTATCTGAACTATTTGGTGTACCTGTAAAAGTAGGTACTGTAGCCGGAACAGGGATGGTAGGATCCGCAGGATTTACAACTAATAACGGAGTTTTAATTCATAGAGAATGTAGTAGAGAGGAATTAGAGTTTGTTGAAGAAGTTTTAGATGTTAAAGGAGATATAGGTACTGTAAACTTCGGTTCGCCTTATGTAGGTACCGGGTTAATCGGTAACAGTGAAGGGATAATGGTTGGTAACAGTACTACAGGTCCTGAAACAGCTAGGATTGAGAAGGCTCTTGGTTTCCTTAAGTAGTCTTTTCCCCTTTTCCCTCTTTTTCACTTCTTACCTAAATGCTCAGGGTTTTTGAACTTAACAGTTCTATGTGGGTAAGGTATTTTCACATCTTCTTTATCAAACCGTTTTTTAATACTTTCTCTAAGCTCTCGAGTAGCTGTCCAAGCATCTGACCTGTTCTTACCCCAGACAAAAGTTCTTAAAAGAATAGCTGAATCGGAAAGTTCTGTAACGATTACTGAACAGTCTTCTGTTATAGCGAACTCGTTTTTACTTATTTCATCCATTATAAGCTCTCTAGCTTTATCTATGTCTTCTTCATAACCTATTCCGATGTCTAGGTCGAACCTTGATTTTTTCTGCTTAATAGAGTGGTTCACCATAGCGTCGTGGATGATTTTTGAGTTAGGGATGATTAGACGGTCGTTGTGAGGGGTTCTAATGATTGTGTGGCCTAAGGTTATGTCTTCAACTTCTCCGTACTTTTCGTTAGCTGTAACGTTGTCGCCTATTCTGAACGGCTGGTATCCTGCTATAAGAATACCTGATATCATGTTTGAAATGGTTTCTTGAGCGGCAAAACCGACAACAATTCCTAGGAAACCTGCTGAAGCGAAAATAGTTAGTGAAAGATCTCTTAATCCTGGTATGCTGTATATTGCGAATCCTATTCCTACAATATAAACTATGACTCTGATAACTTTCTTCATCAAAGAAACTGAGGTAACGTTTATATCTGATTTCTTAGATGCTCTTTTGAAATGGGTGTCTATAAATGTTCTTAGAACTCTGTAAACGATCTCTGTAGTTATAAGTATTAAAACAACTCTGAGAAATATGGTTAACTGCGTACTATAGGTTGTGGCAAACGTTGTAAGTAGTTCAAACATTTTCTACCTTTCCAACTAGTCGTAATAACCTTTTTCTTCAGGTTCTTCTTCAAACTCGTTGTCTTCGTCCTGTTCTGATTCGAATACTTCGTCGTCAGGTCCGAACTCGCCATCAACATCTCTTTCAATAACTTTTGCGAAAGCGAACTTGCTTCCTATATTTTCCACCTCAACCCTAACTGTCTCTCCAATATCTGTCTCAGGGACAAATATTACAAAACCTTTAATCCTTGCAATACCGTCTCCTTTAGAACCTACGTCCTCAATATCAACAACTACTTCATCGCCTTCATCCACGGGCTGGTTAAAATCAATTTCATCGCTCATTATATGCACCTATATAAGGGTTTACTGTTTTCGTTAATAAAACTTTGATTTTTTTGTACGGTTTAATCCGAACATCTTTTTTATTTGTTGGAAAGTAAGTTTAAGTTATGTCCGATGACTGTATCTTTTGCCAGCTACTTCAGAACAAGGAGCAGACGCTTGTAGTCCATGAGACGGAGAATTTCAGGGCTTGGCTGGATATAAACCCGAGGGCTAAGGGACACACTATGGTGGTGCCTAAAGAACACCTTACCTCTGCTGAAGAAGTCGGTGAGAACTTGTTGGAGATGTTTGATGTTGCTAGGATAGTTGGTGAAAAAGCTAAGAACGGTATAGGTGCTGAAGGATATTCTATAGTTGTTAACAACGGCTCTGTTGCAGGTCAGATGATGGACCATTTTTATATGATCGTTTTCCCTCGTTTTTCAGGGGAGGAGCGTGAAGAAACTCCTACAGGCGCTATATTCCCTCACAATGAGGATATCTCGAAAGAGGATTTAATGGAGTTTATGGATGCTATGTCTGAAGCAAGCTTTAATGAGTATTCAGGCGGGATGCCAACTCCTGATCTTGAGAAAGATTTCAGCTCGGAAGACGAGGACGGAGAGTTTGAAAAAGAGATTTCTGAGGAAGGATCCGGTAAAAGAAAGGTTAAACGGTCTGATAGCTTTGCTGAGTTCAGGTAGTTTTTTTTCTTTATTTTCTTTCTATATCGTGTTTTGATATAAAAATTTTGTTTAATAAATAAGGAGTTTATGGAACGAAAAAATAAAGCCATAATCTTTGGTTTAATTATCTTAATCGGTATAACTGTATTAGGTTTAAACTACTTTGAACAAGATACTAGTTCTGCTGATGTTGTAGCAACTTTTTATCCATTTTACACTATTACAGAACAAATAGCGGGTGAAAGCGTGGAAGTTAGTTCTCTAGTACCTCCTGGTACTGAGCCACACTCGTTTGAGCTTTCTCCTAGCGACAGAAGAAAGGTTCAGGAAGCTGATGTATTTGTAGCTACAGGAGTTTCTTTTGAAGCTTGGGAAGATAATATTGTGGAAAGCATTGAAGGAGAGGTAAGAACTGTTAACTCTTCAAAAGGGATTGAATTAATCCCTGCTGACCAGACACCCTCCCACAGCCATGACCATGAGGATGAGCACTATGATGAGCATGAGGACGAGCACCACGATGAGCACCATGATGAGCATGAGGACGAGCACCACGATGAGCACCATGATGACCATGAAGACGAACACAGCCATGACCACCACCACGGAGAGTACGACCCTCATTACTGGGTTTCTCCTAAGAATGCTCAGATAATTGCTGAGAATGTCTTTGAAGCTTTAGTGGAGGAGTATCCTGAAAAGGAGGAAAAATTAACAGCTAATTATGAAGAATTTGTTTCAGAGCTTGGAGTTCTTGAAACAACTTTTTCAGAAGGGCTTGAAAACTGTGAGAAAGATGTTATAATAACTACTCACGCAGCTTTTGCTTACCTAGGTAATGATTATGGGTTCGAACAAGCTCCTATACACGGTCTTTCACCTTTATCTGAGCCAAGTCCTAGCCAGATACAGGGCTTAGTTGATCTAGCTGAAGATCACGGTCTTGAGTACGTTTTTTACGAAGAAATGGTTGATCCAAGAGTTTCTGAAAACATTGCTGAACAAGCAGGTGTTGATACGTTAGTATTAAACCCTGTAGCAGGAACTGTAGGGGATATAGAAGAATTTATCCCTATTATGGAGAACAATTATGAAAATCTTGTAAAGGCGCTGGAGTGTGATCGATGAAAGCTGTAAGTGTTGAAGATCTTTCGTTCAGTTACGGAAAAGATCTAGTGCTTGAAAATGTTTCACTAGACGTGGAGCACGGAGATTTTATCGGTGTTGTAGGTCCTAACGGATCAGGGAAGACTACTCTGATGAAGAATATATTAGGGCTTTTAACTCCTTCTAAAGGCAGTGTACAGGTTTACGGGAAGAACCCTAAAAAAGCGCATAAACAAGGCTTAGTAGGGTATGTCCCTCAACATTATAAGAGAGATGAACACTTTCCTGCCACGGTTAAAGAGCTTTTAGGATCCTCTTACAACTCTAACAGTTCTCAAAACTTGTCAGAACTATTTGATGAGTTCGGCGTGAAAGGTTTGGAGAACAAAAAATTTGAATCTCTTTCAGGGGGACAACAGCAGAAAGTTGTAACAACTATGGCGTTATCTAACGATCCTAAACTACTTATACTGGATGAACCTTCGGTCGGAGTAGATGTTGGGTCTCAAAAAGTTTTTTACGACTATCTAAAAAAGATCAATGATGAGCAAGGTATAACAGTGATGGTTATCAGCCACGACATAGGAGCTATTTCTAAACACACTAGAAAAGCTGTATACCTTAATAAATCTGTTTGTTGCCGGTCTAAAACCTCTGATTTACCTAAGGTGCTTGAAGAAACTTATGGCGAGGATTTCAGACATTATAGTCATGCAGGACACTCTGATAAACATGGTGGTAAATGATGTTCGGATTAACTGCTTTGTTAGCGGAGATGGTTCAGTACTCTTTTATGCGTAGAGCCTTTGTTATAGGCATTTTAGTGGCTTTAAGCAGTTCTGTTCTAGGGGTTTACCTAGTTCTTAAGAACATGTCTCTTATAGGCGATGGACTGGCCCATGCATCTTTTGGAGGAGTGGCTGTAGGGTTTTTGTTAAACGTTGACCCTGTTATTACAGCTTTTATAGTGGCTGGTTTAGCATCTTTCGGTATAAATTACTTGGTTACAGAGAAAAAAACCCACGGCGATTCGGCTATTGCTTTAGCTCTTTCAACAGGTATGGCGTTAGCTATAATTATTATAGGAGTTGTAGGAGGTTTTAACGCCGATCTTTTCTCATACTTGTTCGGAAGTATTTTATCGGTAAGTTTAAACGATATCTACCTTACAGCGGTTGTTTCACTACTTGTTTTATCTTTTTTCGGCTTAAAATACCGTTCAGTGCTTTTAATCAACTTTAATGAGGAGCTTGCTAAGCTTGAAGGTATAGGCGTTGAACGTATAAAGTATGTGTTAACTTTCTTAGTTGCTTTATCTGTTGTAACAGCTGTAAGGGCGGTAGGTATTTTATTAGTGACCGGTCTGTTTGTTGTACCTCCTCTAACTTCCTTAAACGTTGCTAAGTCTTACAAATCGGCTGTAGGGCTGTCAGTGTTTTTCAGTGTTTCCGGAATGGTTTTAGGAGTGTTTTTCTCATACCTGTTAGATATTCCTCCTAGCGGATCTATCATCATAACTTTGATGGTTTTTTATCTACTATCTGTTTTCGCTTCTGAATAAGAGAAAAAAAGAAAGGTGAAAGAGGTTTTTTAGTTGAAAAGCCCTGTAAACCAGTCCATAAATCTTGTTAAAAAGTTTTGTCTTGGAACCGGTCCGATTGTTTCTTCGACTTCAACGGTCTCCACAGAACTCCCTTCATACATAATCTCTAGTTGTGACAAGGTTTCTGCTTCGAACCTACCTCTGTACGAAACCTGTCCTACGCATTCGATACATGTTATGTTTTCTGAGACAGGCTGTATGTCTAATCTGTACCTTCCTTCTTCTACTTGTGCCACTTCAGCTTGTAAAGTATGGCATGGATTAGGTGTTTGGATACTTCCTTCAAAAGATGCTGTTACCAAGCTGTTTTCTGAAACATTGTAATCATTAACACCAAGTGCTCCTTGACCATGACATGTCTGGTTTACTGTTTCAAGCTCAAGGCTGAAACTTTCTTCTGAAATGTTGAACGTTCTTTCAGAGCTTTCAGGACTTATTTCTGCAACTGACACCGTTGTTATCACAGCTACGGAAATTATTAGTAGGGCTGTGATGAGTTTAACTTTTTTCATCTCCATGGATACCACAGTAAAAAATTGTCCGACACTTTATTTAAAAAAGACAGCTTTTGTTCGGAAATTCTCAAACTCTAAATTTTTTGTCTTTTTATCTTTTTACCCGGAATTAAGTTAACATGGTTTACGAAGAGGTTTTGAAAAGTTTCTTTGTTGGAGAGGAAGTTTTTGATGTTGAAAAAACAGTTTTTGGTTCCGGGAGTCCTGTATGCACTATTTTAGCAGGTGTACATGGTGATGAGGTTCTTGGTAGAAACGTGGCTGAACGTTTTATAGATATCCTGGATGACAAGGAGTTAAAGGGAAGTGTACAAGTTATTACTAGGGCTAACCCTTTTGCATGTAGTTCTGATACCCGTTTGACTCCTTGGCCTAAGTTTGAGAGAAATGAGGGAGAAGTAAGAGACTTGAACAGGTGTTTTAAAGCTGCTAAGGAAGGGATTGAGAACTCAAGGTCTCTGAATATAACACAGTTAGTAGCAAAATCTCTTTTAGAAGATTTAAAAAATTCCGATGTTGTTCTTGATCTCCATAACGCTACTTCGGGCGGTAAAAAAGTAGCTCAAGCTCGTTACAAGGTTTCTAAAGATTTTTCTTCTAAAGTCGTTGAGGTTATGGAACGTTTAGCACGGAGCACAGTCTCAGATTTTATAATGGAGTCTGACACCGGCTTTGTTGGAGGTTCCACTGTTTCAAGCATTCTTCCTTTATACAAAGTACCTGTTATAACTTTTGAAGTAGCCGGTGGTTCAACACATATTGAAGAAGACTTTTTTGAGTACATAAAACTTGTTGAAAATGTCTTAGTGGAGTTAGGGATCTTTGGAGATGGAAAAAAGTCTTCTGATGGTCATGAAAAAACTAACGAGCCTACTGTTTTCCACGGTATCAGATCTATGTATTCAGGAAGTTTTGGTTAC
Source organism: Candidatus Nanoanaerosalina archaeon (assembly GCA_022729285.1). Taxonomy (GTDB): domain Archaea; phylum Nanohalarchaeota; class Nanosalinia; order Nanosalinales; family Nanoanaerosalinaceae; genus Nanoanaerosalina. The sequence continues at coordinate 3,374 of JALDAI010000015.1, read as the reverse complement.
TTTAAACCTACTAAAAGCCTTGGAGAAATTGTGGAAAAAGGAGATGTTGTTGGAAAAATATTTGATAGGAAAGGGGCGGTTCTTGAAAAGGTCACAACCAGTTTCAACGGTTTTATAGAGTCTTTATGTGATGAAGGAGTTCTTAACGAGGGTAACCGTATCGCCAATATAGGTGTTTCCAAAAAAGACTTGAAATAGTTTTAAATAATCTAAAGATACAGTAAACCTGTTATGGTAGATTTCCGGCCTGACGTTGTGGCGTCGACATTAAAACGTGTTGAACTTCCTGAAACAATTGAATTAGACACTTCTAGCCGTAAACCTGTTCAAGGAGATATAGTAGCGGTAGAAGTTGTTTCTAAGGGAGGTAGCTACAACAAAGTTGAAGCTGTTGGCGGTGAGACGTTGGAGCTAAAGAAAGGAATGAAGATTTTAGGTGTTATGTGTGAAAGAAAAGCAGTGAAAGGTTTTAACGGAGTTTTACCTGAAGAGGTTGGTGGCGGTGATGAGCTACACTTTATAGGAGGCGGTGGTGCTATAGCTAAGTGTGTTTCATCTTTTAAAGAACTTGGAGCACCTTTCAAAGTACGTGTTGAAGGTTTTGTTAAATCAGGTAGTTCTGTTTTAAATGTTGAAGATTTTTCTCTAGAGATGAACGATGTTTTAAACGGCTGTAAGCCTATTGTAATGGTTTCAGGTACAAGAATGGATTCTGGAAAGACTACTCTTGCTGTAAACCTTATATCAGAGTTAAATAGCCGGGGTTACTCTGTTGGCGCTGTTAAACTTACCGGTTTCACAAGACAGAGAGACAGGCTGAATATGGAGAGACATGGCGCTAAGGTAAGTATGGATTTTGTTGATGCAGGTATACTTTCTTCAACAGGTGACTCTGAAAAAGTGTTGAAGGCCGGTAAAGGTGTTTTAAACGAGGTTTCCCGAAAAAATATCGATATTATAGTATGTGAGCTAGGAGGAGGTTTAATCGGTTTTGACAACGTTTATGAAGTTTTAACTGATGAGGAGATATCTGACCACATTCTTTACAACATTGTTACGGTAATGGATCCTGTAGCAGCTTACGGAGCTAAAAACATGCTTGGAAAGAAAGGGATGGTGCCAGATCTTTTTTCAGGACCTGCAACTGATACTACAACGGGAGAAGAGTTAATAGAGGAGAATATCGGTGTTGAAGCTTTAAACGGTAGGAAAAAGTTTTTAGAAATAGTTGAACGTGTTTTGGAAAAACTGTAAACCCTGTCAGTCTTCGGACTCTTTTTTCTCTTTTGTTTCTTTTTTGAAACGTTTTTTAGTCTCTGTTTTCTTTTTTAAGGTCTGTTCGTAAAGGTACTCCATAAGAAGGTCTGCAATAGGTTCTTCAATAACTTCTTCGGTACCTGCTATACCCGGTGAAGCGTTAACTTCTCCGATGAAGAAATCACCGTTTTCCTGTCCCTCTATGATATCTATTCCGCAGAAGTCAAAACCACAAATCTTTGCTGCTTTGACTGCGACCTCTTCCATTTCTTCGCTCAACTCATAAGGCTCTCTTTTACCTCCTGCTGAAATGTTTGAACGGAACTCTTCTCTACCTCCTATACGTTTATACGCGTATGTCTGGTCTCCGATAATTATGATACGTATATCTTCTCCAGGGTTCTCAATATACTCCTGTAAACAGATATCCTGTTCGAAAAGGGTTAATGTATCTATTATAGGGGTTAGGTCGGACTTCTGGTTAGCTTTCATAACTCCTTTACCGCCGTAACCTGAGATTATTTTAATGATTACAGGGTAGTTTAATGACTCTGCTGCTCGTTCTGTCTCAGTTGTTGAAAGCGTGTAACTTGTCTTTGGTACCGGTAGGTCTCCGTCTTCCATCACTTTAATCATGTAAAACTTGTTGGAAGCTATTGTAAGTGAATCTACGTCGACCTGTGTATAAACTCCTTCTGTTTCAAGTATTTCAGGGATGTTTTCTCCAAAAAGCATCTCGTTTCCGAAAACTCTAAGGAAAACACAGTCAAAATCTGTTAGATCCGTGGTTTTATACATTATCTTTATCCCTTCTTCGTTGTAAACCACTCTTAAACTATCCATAGGAACTGCTAAAACCTTGTCAAAGTAGTCTTTAGCGGAATCCATTAATACGTGGTGTTGATCGGATTCTTCTCCATAAATTATTGCACACTTAATCCTCATCACCTTTTAGAACTTTCGCGATTTTTCCGAAAACGTTTTTTCCGCTTATCTTCTTAAACATCGGAAGGTTTAGCTGCGACTTCACTTGGACTATTTTGTCGCCTACCATCCTTACTCGGCATATAGGAGTTCCTATAGACTCTGCTGCTTTTCTAACCTCTTCTTTCTGGTCTGCTGAGATTGTGTGGTAGTTTCTTGATATATCTTCTTCGCTCCACTTTGTACCTTCTACTCTTAAAGATATTATATCTCCGTCTATGTAAAGTATATCGAAAACTTCTCCACCCTGGAACTCTTGTACCAACACGTAACTGTTACCGTACTCCCCTCTTTCTGCAAAAGTATTCAGTTCCTCACAGTCTTCAAGCTTTGCTATATCTTCTCTCTTAAAGTTTTTGTACATTTTACCTACTACTGGGAACTCTAAATCCTGTTCAACAGCTGTAAGTCCTTTCTGGCTAGGTACTGCTACGGTTGGCGGGATACTGACTCCTTTTTCTTTCAACACCTTGAAGAGATAATGTTTCTTTGATAGTATGAAAAAGGTGTTAGGTTTAAGGTTACAAGTTACTGATTCGTCCTGTAATGCTTCTAGGAAAACTTTGCTATATATCGATGCTTTCGGTTCGGGATCAAGGTATACTGCGTCGAACTCTTTGACATCCCTATCCTGAACTTTTATTTTTGGGTCATAACCTGAGTTGACCGATATATCAGCAAGTGAATAAAACTCTACTTCTTCGAACAGTTCCTTAAAGCTCTCCAAGTCCTCCGGTTTATTCGTCAGAACTAGTAAACTCGTCAAGTTTCTTGTCACCTCCTTGTTCTGAATCAGCTTTCCAGACTCTTCTCACGTTTTCTTCTGTACCCCACTCTTCCATAAAGTTATCAACTGAGTCAGGGAAAACATTCTTTAGAATACGTCCTGATCTCATAATCTTTCCAAGCTGTAGCTCTAAGTTCTTGGAAAGCTGTTCGTAAAAGCCTATGTCGGAGTAGATAAGTTCGTTTTTAATCCTCCAGTAGGCTCTAGTGTCTTTCGGAGCAAGCACGATATAACCTCTTTCTTCTCCTTCGTACTCTGACATCGCATCTAACATCTCGTTTTTATCGACGTAATAAACTCCTCCTGTACCTGTGATGGAGCTAGGGTCGATAATCAAAACTTCGTC
>JALDAI010000021.1 GCA_022729285.1 Candidatus Nanoanaerosalina archaeon | reverse complement strand
CTTTTTTCGGACTAACTTCTTCCTCGAACTCCATACTGCCCGGTATCACACATACCTGTTTCGCCCCTGGAAAGTGTTCCTTAACCTTTTTGAACTCTTTTATCTCAGGACTATTGTCAGAACTTATCCTAAGATTCTTTCCTCTGGATTCAACAACGATACTGTTGTTGTGGTAATCAACACGGTACTCAGATTTTGGCACATCGTCTGATTTATGTCTTATGTCGACTCCAGCCTCCATTTTTACTTTAACAGTTTTAGAATCAATATTTGTATTAATTAGTTTTAGAGAAACCCTTATGCCAGGAAGGTCTTCAGGAGCCTCAACAATCTCTTTAACCTTTAAACTCCCTACTCTGTGGTGGTACACCATTTTATCTCCATAACCTGTTTTTTCAACAGTTTCGGGAGATAAGTACTCTCCATTAACTTTGAAAGCAAAGTAGTCCAGATACTTTATAGGCGGAGCCCAAAAACCTGTCCACTTAGTCTTAAAACCTGTGTCAAGATACCTGTGGACGAATCCGTGCATGTTGGAAACCGTTCCTTTATACTCTGCCAAGTCTTCGGAAATGGTGTACTTCATACAATATTAATGGTGTTGGTGCGCATTATAAATTTTCCATAAAAAAAGCCGGTAACCCGTACCTTAACCACTGTACAGTGAATTAAGTATTTTTTTAACCTGTCGTCAACACATAAATATTATGTCTGAAGAAAAAGAGTTTGAAACACCTAAAAACCTTATAGAAGTTTCTTATGAGGTTTCTAACAAAGTAGGAGGGATATACCAGGTATTAAAATCTAAAGCCGGAAAGATGAAAGAAAAGTACGGGGAAAATTATATTACCGTAGGATATTACGACGAAGAAAACGCCAGGAAAGATTTCGCAAAAAGACCTAAGAACGAGTACTCAGAAGTATTCGAGAGACTTGAAGAAGAAGGGATAAAATGTTATTACGGCGTTTGGAGAATACCTCACAAACCTAAATGTATACTTGTAGACGCTACAAACCTTAAAAAAGATATTAATGAGATAAAAGCGGAGTACTGGGAAAGGTTCGGTATAGACTCTTTGAACTCAGGACCTATGTTTGAGGATCCTGTAAAGTGGGCTTACGCGGTAGGAAGGCTTTCTGATGAGATCAGTAAAGAGTTAGAAGGAGAAACAGTTCTACACGCTCATGAATGGCTTTCAGTACCATCGATATTCGAGTCAGATCTCCCGTCTGTTTTCACAACGCATGCAACAGTGTTAGGAAGAGCTTTATCAAATGCTGGTAGAGATGTTGTGTCTATGGTGGAAGAATCAGGAGCTGATGAAGAGATAGCAGAAGAGATAAAACACCGTTACACCCGTCTAAGCAGCATGGAGAAAAATTACGGGCCTGAGCTAGCGGAAAATTACGGAGTTAAATCAAGACACCAGATAGAGAAAGCAGGAGCGGAAAACTGCGACGTATTTACAACAGTTTCAAAGGTTACTGCAGAAGAAGCTCACGCAGTACTAGGCGTTAAACCTGATATTGTAGTGCCTAACGGATTCAATGTAGAAGAGTTCCCTAGCTTAGAAGAGCTATCTTACCAACATAAAGTAAAGAAAGACAGGATGAAGGACTTCTTAAGAGCCTACTTCGAACCTTACTACGACATAGATCTTGAGAACGACCCAAGGATTCTTTTCATCTCAGGAAGGTACGAGTTCCACAACAAAGGAGTTGATTCGTTTATAGAGGCTCTAGGAAAGTTAAACCAGAGAGAAGGAGACGACTTCTTCGTATTCATATTTATTCCTGCGGATATTCGAGGAGAAAAATTAGAAGTTTTAGAAAACATCTCTCTACACGATGAATTAGAGGATTATATCGATTACAGGATACCCGATATTAAAAACGGTGTTTTAGATAGAATAACTTCCGGGGAGAGCGTTGGAGAGTTCCTAAAAGAAGAGTTCAACGAGGATGTTGAGTTAGAAATGATACGGCAAAACTTCCATGAGAAAAGAGGAGGGAAGCCTCCTTTATGCGCTTACAACCTTAATTACTCTCACGACGATGTTTTAGAAAAACTGAAGGAGCAAGGTATCAGTAACAGCGAGGATGATAGGGTTAAGGTAGTGTTTTATCCTACATACCTTACAAGAGGGGATAAAATGCTTTCAATGTCTTACGAAGACGCGATAAAAGCGACTAGCGCCGGGATTTTTCCTAGTTATTATGAGCCATGGGGATACACTCCTGTAGAGACAGCTGCTAGCGGATGTTTATCTCTTACAACCGATTTAGCAGGTTTTGGCCAGTTCTTACTGGATAACTGTGAGATAGATAAACCGGGTATAGAAGTGGTCAAGAGGAAAGATGTTAGCTACGGAGAGTTCGTTGAAAACCTTGCGGAAACTGTTGAAAAATTTGTGAACTACTCAAAAACAGAGATAACTGAGAGAAAACACAATGCAAGGAAAACAGTACAGTTAACCTCTTGGAGCATCCTTGTAGATAATTACTATGAAGCGCATGAAAAAGCTTTACAGAGAGGATAGGAGGAGATTAAAGTGAAAATAAATTTAGAGCTTAACAACTTACCTGAAGCAAGAGAAGAAGAAAACGGTTTTGAAAACAGACCGTACTTCGTAGATAAAAAACCGGATTTAACCGAGATAAAAGAGAAAGCAGAGGAACACGGCAGAGAAAACCTTGTGGTAATAGGTAACGGAGGTTCTGTAACCTCTTTTAGAGCATATTATAAAGCTTTAAAGAGTAGTGCTGAAGGCGAAGCTTATATCGTAACCAGTATGGATCCCGACTACCTTGAAGAGCTGTCACAAAAACTTGATCCTGAGAACACGATTGTAATGCCTATAAGCAAGTCGGGGGAAACCGTAGGTGTTATCGAAGCCCTTCTATACTTTATAGATAAAAGCTATCCGTTCTTCGGAGTAACATCCGACAAAGATAGCGCTCTAAAAAAGATAATTGAGAAGAATGGAGAAGGGTTTATAGAGCATAAAGATGTTTCAGGAAGGTATTCAGGTCTTACAGAAACAGGTTTGGTTCCTGCAGCTTTTGTTGGCCTAGATTTTGAGGAAATTAGAGAGGGAGCAGAAAAGGTTTACAACAGTTTTTCAAAAAAACCGGGTAATCCTGCTTTCAAACTAGCCTCTGCGATGTATGAAGCCGAGGTTAACGGTTACAGAGAAGTTTTCACGCCTTTTTACTCCTACAAAATTTTCGGCTACTTCCCTTTCCTAATCCAGTCTATGCACGAGACTTACTGTAAAGACGGGAAAGGACAGACGTTTTTTGGAGATATGGGTCCCGAGTGCCAGCACCATACTATCCAGAGACTTTTCGGAGGTAGGAAGAATCTTGTTACATTGTTGTTCAAAGTTGAAGACCATTTAAAGACTTTTTTAAATGTGGACGAAGAATTTAAAGGTATACCTGTTAGGGGGAAACCGATACAAGAGTTTGAAGACACCGGTTTAGACAGGTCTTTAGAAGCTGAGTTAGAAGGTGTTAAAACAGTTTTAAAACATGAAAAAATGCCTTTCGCAGAGATTTCGGTTGAAACAGTTGAACCGGAAGTTTGCGGAGAGCTTTTAGCGTTCATCCAGTATTTCGCATACTACAGCGCTAAAATAAGGGGATTAAATCCTTTTAATCAGCCAGATGTTGAGAAAAGCAAGGAAATAGGTTTTGAAAAAAGGTTTAACGGAGGTAGATAATATTAAAGTACTGATACTATCAAGAGTTTTAAGAGATGGAGAAGCGGTTTCAGAGTACTGCAAAGGTCTTTCAGACTATTTAGTAGACCAGGGCGACGAAGTCTACTTGGTAGGATTTGATGAAGGAGCTCATTTCAGTGTGAGAGAGGAAGTTAATGTTGAGAAAGTCCATGTCAACTTTGATGCTCAAAACGTCTATGACTGGGCTATGATTATGAACAATGAAGTGAAAAGGGTTGCAAGAGAGATATTCGAGGAAGAAGGATTCGATGTAGTACATGCAAATGACTGGTGCTGCGTACCTGCCGGAGTAACGGTTTCAAACCTTTTGGAAAAGCCTTTCCTGATAACTATACACTCAACAGAGAACGAAAGAGGTTTCTCCGACCAACACTCAGCAGTGATATCTGATATGGAGTGGACAGCAGGATATGAGGCCGACCGTATAATAGCGCACGGAGACGATACTAAAAACTCTCTTTTATTCGACTTAGATATTCCGGACAGTAAAATAGAGGTTGTAAATCCGTTTGATTACAGATGGAAGGGGCAGACAAGAGATATTTACTTGAAAGAGGTGAACAATTAATGAGGCCGTTATTCGTTACATGGGAGTATCCGCCTATAAAGGCTGGAGGGATCGCAAACCACTGTGAAGACCTTGCTCAAAACTTGGTGGCGCAAGGACATGAGCCTGTAGTTATTACTCAGGGAGATACGCCGGGTTACGAGAGAAGGAACGGAGTAGATGTTTATAGAGTTACTACCAATGATGCAGCACCTAACACTCTTTCCTGGTCTATGCAGTTCGGTTTCGAAGTTGAGAGGAAAGCAATAGAGCTTCAGAAAGAAGACGAGTTCGACTTTGTTCACGCACACGACTGGATGGCAGTTCCAGGAGCAACAGGTATCAAAAAATCGCTTAAAAAACCTATGACATTTACAGTTCACTCGACACAGTCGGGTAGAGACGGTATAAAAAGCGAGTACCAGAGAGCTATCCAGAGGCTTGAATGGTACGGAACATATGAGGCTTCAGAAGTTATTACTGTTGGTAAAGATCTTTTCAACGAAGTAAAACATGATTACGGCGTACCTGACGACAAAATGCATTTTATACCTAACGGAGTTGACCTAGAAAGGTTTAGCGAAGGTAATAAAAACTTTGATCGGAGCGATTATGCTCTACCGCATGAAAATATTGTTACGTTTTTAGGAAGGCTGTATCCTCAAAAAGGCCCTAGTTACCTGATAAAGGCTATGCCAAAGATTTTAAGAGAACATCCGGACACAAAGTTTGTTTTCGCAGGTAGCGGAAACCTTGACGAGTATAGAGCAATGGCTAAAAACCTTGTAGGAGATAAAGCGCATTTCACAGGGTTTATACCTGAGAAAGATCTTGTATCCCTTCTTAAAAACTCTTTAGCAACAACAGCTCCATCAGTATACGAGCCTTTCGGACTAGTGCCTTTAGAGTCATCAGCTTGTAATACTCCGCCTATCGCATCCTATGTAGGAGGAATGAAAGAAACCGTTGTACACGAATACACCGGACTACACACATATCCTAAAGACCCTAAATCAATAGCTGAACAGGTTTCAAGAGCGCTTAGAGATCCTGACTGGACTAACTGGTTAGGGGATAACGCTAGAGAGTATGTTGAAGAACATTACAAATGGGATAAAGTTGCTGAAGACACAGCTAATGTCTATAACAGAGCACTTAACCGTGCTTAACTTTCTTTAATTTTCTATAAGAAAAAATTTAGAGAAGATAGGTGTTAACCTACCTTTTTTTAGCTTCTCAACTCTTTCTCCACCTGAATCCTGAAATCGGATAAGTGGTCGAAAAGAACTGCAAATCCCTGGTAAGGATGGTTAAAGTATGAGAAGTAGTTGTGGACAGAGTGGTCGTCGTAAGTCTTTGTAGCAATGTGGTGAAGATGATCCGAAGTAAGGAACTTTCTCCAAACTTCTAAGAACTCTTCATTTTCTTTACCAACCTTCTTAACCTTGTCCTCCAACTCTTCAAGATGTTGGAAAAGCTTTCTCTGAACCTGGTTACCGAGCCAAGCAGTTTCATCCATCTCCTGGTCCGCCCAGGAAACAGTGTTGAACTCAAAAGCATCGAAGATTCCTTTAGGCTCAAAATCTGTGACTTCTCTAACTGAAGCAAACTTTAGATCCTCTCTAGAAAGAACTTTGTGAGGAAGATCGGAAAGGAAGCTTAGTATACCTGTACCTTCCCAGTGGTGCTCTCCAAAAGTTTCATAATCCATGAAAAGGTTCACAAGCTCTCCCTGTTCAGCAGAAAGCCATGAAGCGTACTTACCGGCATTAAGAGGGTATTCGTCCCACCACTCTGCTGAGAACCTGTAACCAACGTCGTCAGTTAGCTGACGGTTCCTAAGAAGTATCGCATTGCCTTCGTCTTTTTTCATATGTGGCTGGGTGTAGATATGGTTCGGAGACCTCCACTCAAGTATTCTAGGAGCTCCTTCAGTGAAAACTCCTTCGAAACCTTCTTCAGCAGAGATTTCGCCTATACCGTTGTGGTATATCAGTTCAGTGTTCGTCATAACCGCCGGAGTCTTCCCGAACTCCTTCTTAATTATTTTTTTATGAGTTCTAAGCTGTTCTCTGAACTCATCTTTTCTGTCAAAAAGCCCTGCCAGCGAGTGGTAATGCGCCTGACCGATAAAGTCTATCGAGTCATCGGGAAACATGTTTAACAGGTCTATAAGCTCCGGATGGTACTTCTTAGCCTGAGCGATCCATGAAGAAGATATGGAAAAGTTTACTTTAAACTGTTTATCCTTCTCCAAAAAGTGTTCCGCAGCAGCTAATAACCTGTCAGTAGCAGGGAAGTAACAGTTCTCCGCCACGTCTTTGAAAAAGTGCTCGTTCATCCCATCGTCAAAGTATCTCTCATAAAGAGATGAAGCGTCCTTCTTCACACCGTTTGTTCTAAGTCTATGAGGCTGGTGTACCTCGAATGAAAGCGTTACAGGTTTCTGTTCAACCATTTTGTTAACCTCTTATAATCCTAGAGCCTCATTAGTTTTCCTAATAGACTCCTCTTTTTTCTCCATATCGAACATAGCTCTTATAGCATCAACGCTGTCAGGGATAACTATGGATTCCTGGTGTGTCATGTGGATCCAGTAGATAGTGTCTCCTTCAACAGTGATGGTTTCCTCCCACACAGCTACTTCGTTCATATCGTTTCTGTCTCTGTGCATATCTCTCATCTTTTCAGAAACCTTTGCTGTAGATGAAAATCCGTCATCAGCGGAAACAAGTTTTATCCTTGAAGTATTGTCAAACGCTCGGATAACATCTTCCTCGGTTGCCTCGTCCTCAACAGTTAATGAAACCATGTGGACGTGAGCAAGAGTCGTTGGAACCTTTACAGCAAGTGTTTTAATATCTATATGAGGCATAACGGCTTGCACATCAGGTCCGTGGTGTGACGGAACATCTGTCACAGGCACAATAGAGTTTATAGGACCTCTTCCATCCTCTTTAGGGTCGCCGCCTCTTCTAACAAGGTTGACAGTTGCTTTTTTCACACCAAAGCTGTCGTCTATCTCATAAAGAGTTCTACAAAGAGAAGTTGTGTTACATGAAACAACTCTTACAAAATCTTCGTTAACAGCGTCCTCAAAGTTTGAATCAGCGTTGAACGATACGTCAGCGATATCAGCAGAAGAACCTCCCTGGAAAATTGCTTTTACTCCGTTAGGTTCGTACAAGTTTTCTTTATTATTCATATCTATTCCTGAAGGAGTAGCGTCAACAACAACGTCTATATCGTCTATTTCTTCTTCAAGAACTCCGTCAACATTAAGACCTCCTTTCTCCAAGTTTTCAACTCCGTCTTTATTTGAAGCCAGAAGCCTAGTATCTTTCAAAAAGTTTTCTTTAACTGTTCTTAACTCAGGGTTAGGAGCCACATCAGCAATGCCGTATAAATTCATATCTTCCTGTTTTTTAACCGCTTCAGCAACTCGTTTACCGATTGTTCCGATTCCATTAACTACTACATTAACCATATCTTTTTCCCCCGTAAACCTTTTGTTGTAAACGGTATATAAAAAAAGGTGTTAGACAAAAAAAGATGGTTTATCATCACAAAGTGGTAAATATATAAAGTTTGTTTTATCCTATTACAGTTATGCTTGAAAAGGCTAAAAAGTTCATAAAAGGAGAAGAAGAGAGAAAGAAAGTAGGAGACTACAAGTTCGTTGGAACGCTTAAAGACTATTCTTTCGATAAAAAACTAAATACTAAGGGTAAAGGATGGTTAAAGAACTTTAAGCCGAATAGAGGATACTTCTTACAGAATTATGAGGTTTCTGAAAACAAGTTAGTAGGAGGAGACTCCGAAGGGATTCTTGTAACGGACAAAGAGTACAAAAAAATTGCTAGAACAAAAGCAGAAAATCCTTCAACCCCTTTTGGAGTTAAACCGGTAGAAACCACTGTTAAGAACTACTTAGAAGATAAGTCTGAAAGGATCGAGATAAAGCTTTATGATAAAGAAAAGATGGATATGGTCGATAAATTATTAGAAGAAGGCGGTGCTGATCCGCAAGAATTAGAGAAGTATAAGCCTTTGCTAACGCCTTATAGAAGCGGGCAGTTCGTTAAAGACTTTGATTTGGCGAAAAAGATGTTGTATGATGAAAACGATCTGATACTAAGACATCCGGACAAAAAGGTGATGGTGGCCGGAAGGAACGGAGAAACTTTCCAAAAAATGTTTTTCCATGCTGAACCTGAAAAAGTTGAAGATATAGAGAACCAGAGACTTTTCTACAACGAATTAGAAATTCTGGAAGGATAACGCATTTAAAGGACAACAAATTAATTAACGGACCACTAATAAGTTATTCGAGGTAGAAAATTGGAACTTATTTGTGGCATAGATGAAGCAGGGAGAGGTCCGGTAATCGGTTCTATGTTTATAGCAGGAGTTGTTATAGAGGAGAAAGACAGCGAAAAATTCTCAAAAATAGGTTTAAAGGATTCAAAAAAGCTTTCTGACAGTAAAAGAAGAGAGTTAGAAAAAGAGCTTAAAACAGTCTGTAAAAACTTTTTTGTAGAAGAGATCACAGCTAAAAAAATAGATGAGCTGCGTCAGATAATGTCTTTAAACGTCATAGAGCTCAGAGGATTCGCAAAAATAATTGAGGAGCTTAAACCGGATAAAGCTATACTAGATTTGCCTGAACCGGATGGGGAAAGGTTCAGTAAAAAGATAAAAAAGCTTTTACCCGAAGAGATGCAGAGTATAGAAATCGTTGCAGAACACTCCGCAGATGAAAATTATCCCGTGGTGTCAGCAGCTTCAATACTGGCTAAAAACGCTAGAGAGGACCATGTAGAAGAGCTTAAACAAAAGTATGGTGTTGATATAGGGTCGGGTTATCCTCATGACAAGCCAACTGTAAACTTTCTGAAAAAATACTTTGAAGAAAACAGGAAGATGCCGGAAGAAGCTAGAGAGTCCTGGAGCACGGTTAAACGGATTAAAGGAGAAAGTTCGCAGACATCTTTCCAAGATTTTTAGAGAGGTATTATTTATTGGAAAAACTTTTTGTTAGAAGTTGTAAAACCTTTTTTTATCAAAGAAACTCATTTAAATATAGGTCGGGAGTTTTTGGTAGAGGTATCGTAAAATGGAGAGGATTGACAGAACTTACAGCACAGACGTGAAGTCCGGTGACGACAAAGTAAAAGTTTCCGGGTGGGTTCACGAGATAAGAGATATTGGTAAACTTGTTTTTATTGTAATTAGAGACAGGAAGGGCAAGATACAGGCCACATTTAAAGAAGACGAATGTGGGGAAGAGCTCTTCAAAGAGGTTAAAAACCTTGGTAAAGAGTCCGTAGTAGAGATAACCGGTTCAGTTGAGGAGAACGGACAAGCACCAGGAGGCCGAGAAGTCAAACCTGATGAGATGGTTGTTTTAAGCGAGGCAGAAACTCCTCTACCGTTAGAAGTATCAGGTTCAGTTGATTCAGACCTTTCAACAAGGCTGGACGAACGTTTCATCGATTTAAGGAAGAAAGAAGAGTTCGACATATTTTCATTCAGGAGCAAAGTGGTTTCAGGTCTTAGAGACTACTTTGAGAGCGAAGAGTTCGTTGAAATACATACCCCGATTATTTCTAAAGGAGGAGCTGAAGGAGGAGCAACACTGTTCCCTGTGATATACTACCAAGAAGAGGCATTCCTAAGACAGTCTCCACAGCTTTACAAACAGATGCTTATGGCAGCAGGCTTCGACAAAGTTTTTGAGATAGGTCCTTCATTCAGAGCTGAAAAGTTCGGTACATCAAGACACGTTTCAGAGTTTACACAGTGGGACGTTGAAATGGCGTTTATAGAGGACCAGAACGATGTGATGGACCACCTAGAGAAAGGGCTTAAACATTTAATCGGTTATTTGAAAGAAAACGCTTCAAGAGAGTTGGAAGACCTAGGAATCGAGCTGAAAGAGCCAGATTACGACTTCCCGAGGATTAAGTTCGATGAAGCGATCGACATACTTGAAAAAGAGTACGACCACGTTCCGGAAGACCCTACAGACCTTGATACAAAAGGAGAAAAGCTTTTAGGAAAGTACTTCGAAGAAAAAGGAAAAGAGTTCTTCTTCGTTGTCGGATACCCTGGAGAAAAGTTCTACTACATGCAAGGAAGAGAAGAAGACGACATGGCTTCAAGAAAGTTCGACCTTATTTACAGAGGACAGGAGCTTTCATCCGGAGGTCAGAGAGAGCACAGGATAGATGTTCTGCACAAAGCGATGGAAGAAGAAGGAATGGACAAGTCGAACTTCGAGTTCTTCCTACAGATCTTCAAGTACGGAATCCCTCCTCACGGTGGATTCGGTCTAGGAGTTGACAGACTGGTTACAAAGCTTCTAGAGTTAGACAATATCAAAGAAGGGATTATGTTCCCAAGAGATCCGAACAGGCTGTCGCCATAAACCTGTTCAACCCTCTCCATACATGATATACAATGGAAAACGATAAAGAAAACAGTAAAGGAGTTATCAAGAAGATATACATGAAAGGTTTCAAAACCTTTCAGAGACAGACAGCTATACCTTTTTACCCGGGACTCACAGCCATTGTAGGGAGTAACGGAAGCGGTAAATCCAATGTGATGGACGCCGTAAGATTTGTGATGGGACGGAGATCGTCCCAGCTAAGAGCCGAGAAATTAGACCAGCTTATCTTCAAAGGCAACGATAAGAAAAGCCCGTCCAAGGAAGCATTAGTAAGGCTCTACCTAGATAACTCTGATGGACGGTTCAACCCGGCTCTTGAAGAAAATTCTAAAGAAGTAGTTATAGGCAGGAAAATCAACAGAAATGGCTACTCAACTTACAGGTTCCAAGGAAACAACTGTAAAAGATCAAAGATAGACGAAGTACTGGACTTAGCAGGAGTAGGAAAATCCAACAAACACTTTGTAAGACAGGGAGAAGTAACCGATATAGTTGAGAGAACTCCTGTGGAAAGGAGAAAAATAGTTGACAGGATATCGGGGATAGAATCGTATGAGAAGAAAAAACAGAAAAGCTTGGACGAATTAGAAGAAGTTGAGAAAAAACTACAAGGCCTTGAGATCAAAAAAGAGATGAAAAG
>JALDAI010000099.1 GCA_022729285.1 Candidatus Nanoanaerosalina archaeon | reverse complement strand
CTGGAGGCTAAGAAACCCATTCCAAATCCTGCTATAGTTGTATTCATCCCGTAAACTAATATTACCTTAAGTAAACCAGCGTTTACGAAAATAAGCAGATAAAAAATCCAGAAAAAATCTTCACTATATTCAAAATACTCTAAACCGAACTTTGCAGCGTTGTAAGAAAGAAAAACCCATGAAAAAGCTGTTAAAATAGTTCCACTAGTTTTCAGGCTAAATAAATTTGATGTTAGAGCTATTAACTGGTGGAAAAGAGGCGGATACTCGGCGACATTTAAACCCATTCCGGTTTGCCAGTCTACCAGGGCAAAAACAGATTCTTTAGCATAATGTCTCGAGAAAACAAGGTGTTGAAACTTATCAAAATTATAGGAGCCCAACTCTAGTAATAAAACTCCTAATAGGAAAGAGGATAAAACTAGAATAATCTTCTGTTTATCCTTTAAAAACTCTTTAATTTCTACCAAAATAAACCCTCGCTGAATCTTTTTTCTGTTTCAACCTTTTTCTGAACAAAACAGCTATCAGAGACAAAATAGTTATACCTAATGGGACAACAGTCTGAAACTTGCTCCTGTTTATCTCAACATCGCCTATAGGTTCAACACCATCATTAACCCAGACAGTAACCTCTTTTTGACCTATATCAGAGGATTCCTTAACCTCCCAGTCACCGGGATTAGCCTCATCCATTATTTTGCTGTAATCCCTTCCACGGTATTTATTAAACGTGAAAATATACTTTACATTAACTTCATGAGCTCTTTTTACAAATTCTATAGCATTACTTGTTGAAGAACGGTCTATAGCTTCCTGCTCAAGATTTATGATCCAGTCGATAGGCACTCCTTGGTAGTACTTTCCGTCCATCATAGGTACATCAGTTTTCCTTATTAGCTCAGTAACCCTGTAACCATACCCTAAAGTTTGGAAACGGTAGTTATCAGATGCTTTTTCCTCTAAAAATGTCAAAATATAGTCTTTAAACTCTTGTCTGTAACCTTCTTCAACTAAAGGATCTTCGCCGTTGTAGAGGTTATGAACTCTAAAAAGGTATGAGAAATGAGCTAGTACGAATAAGCAGCAGAATAAAACTAAGAAATATTTTCTAACTTCTTTATAATCTATCTTATCTATCAAAGTAAAAATGATATGAGCTAAAAGAAAGGTGAACATAAAGCCCGCGAATATTGTGAACCTTTCATAATTTATCATGAACCGTACTCCAGGGAAAAATATACGAGGAAGAAAGTTAATGCCAAACATATCAAAGGAAACTAGGAATAAAGCTCCGAAATAAAGTTTTTTCAGTTTTCCATCCTCACTGTCCCAGAAAAGAGGTAAGAAAAGTCCTAAAGACGCTAAACCTATGTCAGACGTTACCCAACTTTCTATTTGTTCTAAAGAGTATTCAAAGAAAGAATACCAAGAATCATGCGGTATAACGTTTCCGGATACTAGAGCACCTGAAAAAAGATCTGAAACAAGTTCAGGAAGGCCTACAAGTATAAGGATAAAGACGGAAAATACGGATAAAATAGTTTTGACAAACCTGCTTTTATCCAGTAAACGTATTTCTGATACAAAGTACATCGCATAAAGGAGAGAGAAGAATAGGAAAGAATAAGTGTTTGTATATCCTACCATTGCGTAGAAGAGAACGAAAAATACCCAAGAAACTTTATCATTATTTTCAAAAGCTTTGATAAACATTCTGAGAGCGAAAACTCCGAAAGTAAAGCCTACCATACTTGGATACATCCCGTAAACAAAAATCTTCTTTATCGCCCCAATATTAGCGAACAAAAGCACAAAAATTAGCCAGAAGCGG
>JALDAI010000068.1 GCA_022729285.1 Candidatus Nanoanaerosalina archaeon | reverse complement strand
TTTTCAAAAGCTTTGATAAACATTCTGAGAGCGAAAACTCCGAAAGTAAAGCCTACCATACTTGGATACATCCCGTAAACAAAAATCTTCTTTATCGCCCCAATATTAGCGAACAAAAGCACAAAAATTAGCCAGAAGCGGTCTTTATCGTAATCTAGGTATTCTATGAACAGCATGGTCAAGTTGTAAGTAAGAGCGATCCAGAAAACAAACATTAAGATATTAAAACCTGTTTCGATCGGCATTATGTAGGATATAATTGTTAAGAACTGGTGGGCTACAGGAGGGTATGTTTCAAGCATCAATCCTCCTGAAGAACCTTCCATGGTCAAAGCAGTCCAGTCCTCGGCATAATGCTCTCCCGCAGACATATGGAAGTGTCCGTCAAAAGTGTAAAAGTCTGTAGAGGCTATAGAAGCTCCGAGAAGAACAGTTAGAAGTATTACTAAAAAATTTTTAGGAAGTTTACTACTTATTTTTTCCTTAACGTTCATTGTTAACAACTTTTGTTTTACATTTATTTTAAACTGTCTCAGCTTTTATGTGCTTTCCAGGTAACCAGTGTTTCAAAAGTGTAGTTGAAAATTAGCTCTAGTCCTATAGATAGTAGGTTTGCGACAACAAGGTGCAAACCAAAGTCCAGAAACACTTGGATGGTGAAAACACCTACAACAAGACCTACAAGCCTAAATCCGTTAGATTTTAGGAAACGGGTTAAAAGAGTTCCTGGCCGGTGATCTTTATACGTCCAGGACTCGTTTATGAAAAAGATCATTATTATTGCTGACTCAGTGCTTATCAGCTTAGATAGTCTGGGAGAAAAACCAACAAACTCAACAAAGATATATAGGAGCCCGGTATCTACTATTAAACCTAAAAAACCAGCAACAAGAAACTTGATAAGCTGGTCCGGCTTTACGAAACCGGGTGTGAACCTGTCTATAATATCTAAAAAATAACTGAAAATTTCTTCTAACACTTGTTATCTCACTCCTTCTTTGGTATTATAAATCCTTTGTTGACGAAACTGTTATCAAGGTATTTTTCGCCTGTAAGCGCTGCAACAACCGCTTCAAATTCTTCCATAGACTCAACTTTTTCAACTTTAAGCCCTAAATCTTTAAGATCAGAGTCATCAGAAACATCTAACGCTTCAGAACTTATCCTAGGCCTACAGCTGATCACTTCGGGCTGATACTTCTGTTTAACCGAGTTAGCCAGAAATACAGATCTTTCAATCACTCCTCTACCGAACATATCCCTCGGTAGAAAACTGTAACCCTCCTCAACAAGATCTTCCTCGGATTCACGGAAACCTTCCTCCTTAGGCACCTCGGCAGGATTTGTGAAAACAATAACAGAAGGCCTCTCGTCCACGATTTTATCGACAATAAACTTGTCGTCGCTTGATGAAAACACTGTTAAACTGTTGTCGTAAAGAAAAGCTACACAACACTCTCCATCTTTCTTGCCGCTAACCTTTATCCCGCAGACCTTTTCACTGCTCATAAGATTAATTTTAAGGTGAAGATTTAATTAACTTGAGAAAGGTATAACACTGTTATACCCAAGTATAACGCCGTTATATTCATCTTTGTTACAACTAACCAATTTAAGTGAGAGAACCAAATAAGTTTTAGTATGGAGCTTCTAGAACCTTTGAAGGATGAGCTGGCTGAGAACTATGCTCTTGTTACTTCGACTGATGAGATGATTCGGAATGAACGTGACATGCTTCAAGGGGATGTTGAGAAAAGAGTGGTACTTTTAACGCCTTACGATGATGTTTGGAAGTCTGTAGTAAATTCTGGAAGGATTTCTGATTTTGAGGAGGCTTCTTCTCTAGTAGGTGAGGCTTACAGAAAGCTTAATGAGATTACTTCGATTATTGAAAAGTTTAACGAGTACGGTCCTCGTACTATGTACCTTCCGTTTATGAAAAGAAGCTCTACAAGGTATGTAAGGAAAAACGTGTTGGATGTGGTTCAGGAAAGCTGTTCTGAAGCTGCTCCTAGTGTTTTACATGCTAAGGAGGCTGTTGAAAAACTTGTTGAAACTGAGTGTCCTGTCTGTAGTAAAAGGTTTGAATCTAGAACGGGCTTAAAATCTCACATAACTCAGAAAAACGATCCTGAGCACAAGGCTATAAGGGATAAGGTGGTTTAAGTGTTGGACGGTCTTGTTGTAAGGGAGAAAAACAATCTAAGAAAGTTTGTAATATCTCTGCTGATCTACTCTACTGTTTTCACGCTTGCTTCCGTTCTACTTGTGGAGTACGTTTTACCGTTTAATGTTGGAGGTATGAACCTTGGAGGTATCGTTTCTGTTTTTATAGCTACTCTTGCTGTGAGTTATCCTTTAACAGATTTCATGAGATCAAGGGATAATGAGGAGTTAAACAGTAGGTGGTCTGAACCAAACATTATGAGAAGACACTTTGAGGAGCTTTACGCTTATGTTGCTGTTTTCATAGCTGCTGCTATCGGCTTCGGAATCGCTTCCTACTTTTTGTCCGGTGATTTTTTCACCATACAGTCTATGATCCTTGAAGGAATAAGGGGGGAAGCCGCTATGACCGGTCAGATGACTGCTGGCTCTTCTGAAATGTTTTACAACATCCTTGTCAACAACTTGTTCGTGTTCTTATCCACTTTCGCTATCTCATTTTTCATCTCTGGAGGGCTTGCTTTCATAATTATCTGGAATGCTTCTGTATTAGGTGTGCTTCTTGGAACTCTTTCATCAAACATCGTGCAGGTACCTATCAATTTACTTCCGTACATTGTTCACGGCACTGTTGAGGTAGCCGCTTACGTTTTCGCTGGATTCGGAGGCTACCTGCTAGCATACCATATAGAACATTATCTCTGTGAAGAGACTCACTGTGAAGGGTGTTTCAAACTAGTGGTCCGAGATGTTGTCGCTTTAATATGTCTAGGAGTTCTGTTCGTATTCTTAGGGGCGGTGCTTGAAACCGGCTACCCTTTCGTCTAAACTTTTTGTAACACTTTTTCCACGATTTCGTCAGGAAGGTTTTCTGAAGTGTCGACAACAATATCTGCTGAATCTTTCTGTTTCTCAATGTAGTGGAAGCCGTACATATCTCTCCAGTTCTTAACTTCTTCTTCCTGTCTCTTCTCCAAAGTCTCTAAAGCTTCTTTAAAATCCATCTTATCTCTTCCTGCGCTCCTTCTAGCTCTAACTTTTAACGGGGCGTCTAGAAAAACTTTGATATCTGCTTGTTCCTCCAACATATGGACTGAAAGCTTACCGTCTATCACTACGTCTCCTTTCTCTGCTATTTCTCTCTGCATCTCATCTATGTCGTTGTGAAAGCTTTCGCTTGAAAGTTCTTCGTCCTCCCATCCTTTGAAAGCTGCTTCTGTTTCATTACCTTCTGTCTGGTTCTTCATATACTGTCCTGGTGAGAAGTACTTCACTCCAAGCTTTTCTGCTAACATTTTAGCTACTGTAGAAGTACCTGCTCCCGGAGGACCTGAAACTGCGATTACTACCATATCCAAAAATAGTTTTTCTCAAATAAAAATGTTGTTAAAATCGCAGGGTAAGAGTTTTTTAACTTCGAAACCTTCTTATTATACCTGGTGAATATTAGATGAGAAGAACTAAAATCGTTGCTACTGTTGGTCCGGCTTCTAACTCTGAGGAAAAGCTTGAAGAACTCGTAGAGGCTGGTGCTGATGTTTTAAGGTTCAACTTCTCTCACTCAACTCATGAAGAACACGGAAAAGTTTTTGACCGTGTTAAAAAACTTGGTTTAGATGTTGCCACTATGTTGGATACTAAAGGACCTGAGCACAGGGTTGGAGACTTCGGTGAAACCTTTGTGGAGGACGGTGACACCTTGTGCCTTGGTAACGGTGGTGACTGTATCCCTGTCAGGTACGATGCTTTGATCGAACACGCTGATGAAGGGGATAAAATACTGGTGAACGACGGTGATGTTGAGCTGTTAGTTGTTGGAACTGAT
>JALDAI010000048.1 GCA_022729285.1 Candidatus Nanoanaerosalina archaeon | reverse complement strand
TCCCCTGACAAAGTGTTTTTCACAGGATCGACTGATACAGGAAAAAAAGTGATGGAAACCGCTTCTAGAAACCTTGTACCGGTACACTTGGAGCTAGGTGATAAAACACCTTTTATTGTTCTTCCTGACGCGGACCTGGATAAAGCCGCTGAAGCATGTGTTTACAGCGCTTTAACTAATACAGGTCAGTTATGCGTTTCTACTGAAAAAGTTTTAGTGCATGAAAGGGTTTATGAAGAGTACGTTAAAAAACTGGTTGAGGAAACTGAGAAAGTAGAGTTGAACCAAGAGAACGGTATCGGGCCTATGGTAGATAAAGAACAGAAAGAAAAAGTTTTAAACCAGTTGAAAAGTAGTTTAGAAAAAGGAGGGGAACTTTTAACAGAGATAAAAGGTGATGGCAACTTTTTGTCTCCGCAGATAGTACTAGATGTTGGTGAAGACACTGAACTGTTTAAGGAAGAGACTTTTGGCCCTGTTATACCGGTAAAAAAATTCTCAAGTGTTAAAAATTGTATCAAACTAGTTAACAGTTCAAAGTACGGTTTAAACTCGTATATTTTCACTGAAAACGTTGAAAAAGGCAGGGAAATAGCTTCAAAGCTTGAAGTCGGTAACTGTTATATAAACGGCGTTGTTAAAAATATCGCTAACCCTGAACTACCGTTTGGAGGAGTTAAAAAAAGCGGTATAGGACGTTACCACGGCAAGGAAGGTTTAAAGGAGTTTGTTCAGTCGAAATCTGTGATGGTGAACCATAATAGTAAAGGTGAGATAAACCGGTTTTCAAACCTAAATAGTAAAGCTGAAGCTGTTAGTAACTACATCGAAGGAGTCCATGTGAAGGAAAAGTTTTTCGACAAAGTAAAAGGTCTTTTAGATCTGAAAAAAGAGATGGACTAAGTTGTTGTTACTTACATATAGTTACATAAACCATTACCTTTATATAGTAGTTACTATAATACTACTTTATGGTAATAAAAAAGTATGGTGTTGAGGATCTGTTGGAAGAAGAGGGGAAATCAAACTTTACTCCTAACACAAGGATGAAGTTTAAGGAAGATCTTGGGACAAAAAGTAGGTACAGAGGTCCTACAGTGTCTGAGAAACAGTCACAAGAATTTTATGAGAAACGTTACGGAGAAGTAAAACCTTTCAACATTCTTTAAAAAAGAGGCGGAAAAATGAGTTACAAACGAACTTATAGAAGAGTAAGATTCGAACCTCTTAAAGACGAAGCAGTTTTCCAGTACTTTGAAGAAAAAGGTATGAACCCTCCGAATAAAGGCTGTTACGACGCATTTGTAGTTGAAAAACCTGGTAACAAGCTTTACAGAGCTAAAAAAGGTTTGAAAAACAGTATACAGGATATTGAGAGAAATTATTTAGCAGAGTTAGAAGATCTACAAATCTAAAAAAAGGATTTAGAGGATTAAAGTTAGTTCTCTAAATCTTCACTGATCTCTTCCTCTATTATCTGCTCCTGTTCCTCTGTTAGCTCAGCACCAGCCATTCTTAAACAGTTAGCTTTTAAAAATTCGTCACCGATATCTTCGCAGTAATCCGAGTCCTCATATATAGCTCCTTGACAGTATCTAACAACATTTAAGTCATCAGCTGAGCTACATAAATCATAATCACCGGTATTTATCGCTTCATTAGCTATACACATATCGACCTCCATTTCAGGAACGTCCTGACAAGCTTCAGGAGTTTCTTGGAAACCTCCATCGAACTCTCCTTGTTCCCCAAAATCTTCACCGAAGAAACCTTGGTTAGCTAACATTATGCCAACAATCATTCCTACTAAAAAAACACCAATAAACTTACCTCTTAACTTGTCAGAATCCTCAAACTCAACCTTCATATCTGTATCACACCTAAAACTATTTAGTGCATCAACTAATTAAAAGTTTTGTACTAAAACAGTTGTTAGATGGGAAACGGAGAATTAAATTTAGAAGAGAAATACCAGCTTTTCAAAAAATTTTCTAAGAAGTATAAGGAAGAAGGCGACTACTACCACAACTTTTTTTTAGCAGATCTTTTACCTTTGTACAGCGACCACCATATGATAACTCCTAAAGAAGTGATGGAGCACTGGAACAGTTTAACTGAAGACGACGATTTTCTATCTCTATACATCCATACGCCTTTCTGCATAAAAAAATGCGATTACTGTATATACAGCTCCGATAAGTTGGAAAACCGTGAACAGTTAGACCAAGTTTTAGAAGATCTTATCAAAGAAATTGAGTATTACGGAAAAAGAATTGACAAAAAGTTCAACACTTTATACTTTGGAGGAGGCACTCCCAGCATTTTTTCAGCTGAAAACATTGAGAAAATCCTTGAAAAGGTACATGAATACTTCAGCTTCAAAGAAGGCGGTCTGAAAAACTTTGAGATAAACCCTGTAACTTGTAACACGGACAAATTAGATGCATTAGTGAACAACGGAATAAATAGGGTGAGCTTCGGCGTTCAGTCGATGCAGCCTGAAGTTCTTGAAAATGTTAACAGATCGTACCAGAAACCTGAAATAGTCAAGAAAATTGTTAAAGAGGCTGTTGAAAGAGATTTCAGAGCTGTCAATGTGGATCTGATAATAGGTTTAGAAGGGTCCAGTACTGAGAAATTTGTCGACACATTCAAACAAGTTATAAAGTTAAAGCCTGATACGATATCAACATATCCTTTACAGCCTAAAAAAGAAGAGTTACAAAAAAGAGGTATAAACGACCAAGAGTTCTTTGAAATGATAGAAAAAATGTTAGAAAAGGTTAGAGGGCAGACAAAAGAGATAGCTGAGGAACATGGATATCTCCCTCCAAAGAATACGCCTAACCCTGGAGATGCTAACTCCTGGGCGTTTTTCAAAAATGATTATGTAGATAACATGTTTAAATACTCATATTTCGGTAAGAACAAGAAAATAGACGCTATACTAGGTATGGGTATTTATCAACACTCCTTTGTCAAGGAAAGCGTGAAGTATAGGAGAGAAGGTTTCTCAGATTTTAAGGAGGACCGAAAAATCTACCATTCTATAACATATGACAAGAAAAACAGTATGAGAGAGTATATTCTGGACAAGTTCGCCGAACAAAAGTTCATAAAGCTTGACAGTTTTAGTGAAAAGTTTGGAGAAGAAGCTGAAAAAGAGTTCAAAAAATCTTTTGAAGATATGGCATCCCTAGACCTCATTGAGAGGCAGGATGGGAAAATAATTCTTAAGACAGAGACTCCTTTCGAATCTTTTGTAGCTTGTCACTTCTTGTTCGATAAAGAATCGATTAAACACCAGATAAAAGAAGAAGCATTAAGATTAGACTGGGAAGATTTTAAAGAAGAAGTCGAAAAACTTTAGACTAATACTCCGTCCAATCATCAAATCCTTCAATAAAGTAATCACGTCTTTCCTGAGTCAACTCGATATAGTACAAGTTCCAGTATTTTTCACTTGTTTTTTCATCTGTATCAAAAGTTCTAACTAGCTCGCCCTCGTTCTTAAACTTTTTACAAAAATCGGTGTACTGATCAAAGTTACAGCCCTCATCCCATACAAAGTAGAACTCATCAACCACACCGATCATGTTCTGAATGTTTAGAAAAGAGTAGACCGGTTCATCAATTATATAAGTTAAGTAAGCAATCTTACCGTTAGTTGAGGAAAAAAGAACAGGTGTATCACCGGTTACATCACTTACAACTTCTTTTCTCTGTAAATCATTGTAGATAAAGCTTTCTAAACTATCTGAAATATCCGAACTACCAACGAAAGAAAATGAGTGTAAAGACGTAATTGAAACCAAGATGATAAGCAGTACACTTAATTTAACAGATAATTTATCAAATACTTTTAACTCCGTAAACTTTGAAAAACCAAGACCTGCTAAAACAATAAGAGGAGGGAATAGGTTGAACGCGTATCTATGAGAAAGACCGTTCCTAAAGAAAAGATACATAACCGTATACGTCGTAAACCATAAAACCATTATTAATGAGACCTTAAATTTTTTGAAAAAAGCGAAAGGAATCATCAAAGCAGCTATTAAACCAGGTAAACCAAAAATTTCTGCAAATAAGTGGTTTATACTAGATAACTCTGTCAAAAACATCTCAAAAGTAAACCATCCTCCACCGGCAGTATCAGCAAGAAATGCTTCATAAACCCCTTTTAAAGGTACAAAAGATAGTAATCCGAAAAATATTACATAGAGCCAGAAATACTTTCTAGACAAAATATTTTTTAGATAATTAAAAGGTTTTTCACGTACAAAAACTACTGTCAAAAAAATGAATAAAGCTGCTAAAGGATGCTCCCATCTAAAAGAGAACATAAATACGAAAGAACCAAACAAAAAAAGCCATGAAGCTTTATCATCGTTTTTAATAACAAATATTGAAGCTAACAAAGAAACAAAAATCGAGAAAACAGAGAAAAAAGCTATAGAACCATCTAAAACCATGTAAGCACCAAAAAGAGGGAAAACTGCTACAAGAGCTGCCGAAAATAATCCGGACCAAAAATTTTGTGTAATCTCTTTTACGACAAAAAAGGCAAGAGGTATAGTTAGTAAACTTATAAGCCACATAAAGTTAATGGCTAAAGGAAGGCTAAAACCGAAAACTGAAAACAGAACACCTATCAGTAAGCTATACATAGCCGGATGAGTTACAGCGTTAGGTCCCTCACATTCTAAGAAAGAAGGCCCATAACATTTGAAAATCCTACCTGTATGGGAAAAATACCTTCCACCATTAATATACTCCCAAGTAGATGTTTGAGCAGGAACTCCATAATCAATGTTATAGACTCTTATAAAACCTCCTAGTAATATTAAAAGACCTAGTACAACCCAAACATTCTTAGAAACTCCTTTAAACACTTTTTTTACATAATCTGAAACAGATAAAAGACCGTATACAAAAAGACCGAAGATAATTATATAGAAATATACATCGTACTGAACCCAGATAGTTCTTCTAGCGAAAAAACCGAAAACGGATACAAACAAATCAAAAATCATTAAATCTTAATTAATTATTAAAATTAATAAAATCTTCTTAATAAGTAATAATTTAGCCTGATATGAACCCTATTTTAGAGCCGATCAACCGGTTAAATCACTCTGTAGCCTACCAGCAGTTAATCCCGTTTTTAACCGTCTTAGCTTTCACTGCGTTTATCTATTATACATACAAAAATAGAAAAAAGATTTTAGAAGATATCAAGGAGTTCAACCGTACCGATATAACAATTATTTTATCAATAACAGTTTTAGCAGGTATTTTACGGTTTTTAGTATCTCAGCCATACCATGCAGAGTATATCTATTCGGCAATAGGCCACACTATACAAAACACCGGGAGGTATGGCTACTGTATCGTTGAAGAGTACTGTTTCCCAACAAGAAAGCCTTACTCCTTACTACCTTCTTTAATAGCTTTAATAAATTACGCGTTTAACACAGTTAGTCTAAACACAGGAAGGTTTCTTAATATGTTGGCAGGGACATTAACCATCCCTATAGGAGCCTTAGCGGTTAAAAAAGTTTTTAAAAGTAGGTTGAAGCCTATTGTTTTCGCAGGTTTTTTAGCTCTTCTACCTTTACATGTTCAACAGACAACAAATATTGAAACGCATGCTTTCAGCATACTGTTCTTAACAACTACGGTATACCTTTTAACAGTTCTTAAAAACGAGAGAAACCAGGAATGGCTTGGTTTAACACTTTTATCGTATCTTTTAGCAGTTCTTTCCAAACCTTTGAACATTCTTCTTTTAATACCTATAATTTATACAGTATGGGACGACAAAGAAGATATACT
>JALDAI010000074.1 GCA_022729285.1 Candidatus Nanoanaerosalina archaeon | reverse complement strand
TTAGCGCTGTTTAGCGCAGGATTGATAGGTGATATCTCCGCAGCAGGATTCACTCTAGGAAGCTTAGGCCAGATAGGATTCACCCTTACAAGGATATTCCTCTTAATGGGATTGATTGCTGTAGTATCAATTTTTTCATCGAAGTACTTGCTCCCACACATACTAGACAAAGTTGCTGACAACCAAAAAATAATCTTTATACACGGAATTACTTGGGCTTTTGTTTTCATCACATTAGCTAAACAGATAGGTCTTTCTATCGAGGTAGGAGGATTTTTAGCAGGCCTTGGTATCGGTCAGATCCCTTACAACCGTGAGATACAGGAGCGTATAAGAACTCTTACAGACTTTTTCCTAATAATCTTCTTTTCAACTATAGGACTACAACTAGACCTTGGAAACCTTCTTGTGTACTGGAGAGAAGCTTTAATCGCTTCAGCCGTACTTATAGTAGGTAACTTTCTGATAATGTTTTACCTTATCGACAGAGAAAAGTTCACTCCTAAAACCAGTTTTATAGGAAGTATAAACATGACACAGGTAAGCGAGTTCTCACTTGTTGTAGGAGGTATAGCGGTAACTAGAGAGTACATAGGTGTAGAGATACTTGGCTACCTTAGCTTGATGGCGATAATAACCATGTCGCTCTCAACCTACCTAATTAACTACAACAAAGAAATCTACAGAAAGTTTGAAAAGTTCCTGGAAAGGTTTAATTCGGATGAGAAGAAGGATATGGAGACAGACTTTTTCAACAACCACGCGCTAATAGTCGGATACAATGAGATGACTGAAAAGATTTTACCGGAGATTAGGGAGCACTTCGAACAGATAGTTATTGTTGACAGGAACCACATGAATATCGATAAGCTAGATGAAAAAGATGAGAAACATATCTTCGGAGACTTTAAACACGAAAAAATCAGGAACGCTGCAGCACCTCATAGAGCCTCACTGATAGTTAGCTTTTCAGAGGACGAACTTGTCAACAGTAAGTTACTGGAAAACAAGAAGCCTGGTTCAATTATTTTCCTAAAATCAAGAAACCTCCTTGAAGAACAGAGGCTTTACGACCAAGGAGCAACATACATAATCAGAGAAGCTGTTTTGGCAGCTGAAAAAATCGATGAGTACCTTGAAACCTATATATCTAACCGTGAAGAGTTTATCAAAACTACTGAGATAGATAGAGAGTCTTTAAGATGGAGTGGTAGAAGTGATTGAGATAATCAATAGTTTGACGATAATATTTTTTGTAGCATCAGTTATGCTGTTACTTTTCAAAAAGATAAATCAGCCTACTTTACCCGCATACATCTTTACAGGTATTTTAACCAGTAGATTTGTCTCCTCTAACGATATGTTAGTCTTAGCTCAGATAGGTATAGCTTTCCTAGTGTTTATGCTCGGAATGAGTCTTGGAGACAACCGTATAAAGAAGATGGTTAAAGAAAACCTGAGTTTGTCACTACTGACCTCAGTCCTTATAGCAGTACCATCCTACTTAGTATCATACTTTATACTAAACCTTGGCTTTTACAACTCGGTTTACATAGGTGTAGCAGCTTCTTTAAGCTCATCGCTTATCGGTACAGAGTTTATCAATGAAAAAGTAGGTAAAATCATCCATCAACAGCTCACAAAATCAGTAAACCTAGTTCAAGATATTTCAGCTATCTTGCTGTTCATCATTATCAGTTCAGAACCTTTCAACATTCAAGTAATTAGTTTAAACGTTTTAACAGGAGTTCTAGTGTTAATAGCAGCATTCAGACTTAAAAACTTGTTACCTTCCTTCATAGAGTTTGTAGGTAAAACAAGAGAAATCTACCTTTTGATCAGCGCATCAGTTCTTTTATTATTCGCTTCTGTAACAGAGCTTGCAGGTATAACAATAGTTGTAGGAGCTTTTGCAGCAGGTATAGGACTTTCCAAGAAACCTTACAACCAAGAAGCCTTACAGACTATGGAGTCGCTTAAAGACTTTTTCACAGCTATTTTCTTCATATCTCTAGGTTCCCTACTTACTATACCCAACTTTAATGCTATACTGTTAACCGTAATGCTCATGGTAACCGTTATGGTTGTTAAACCAGCATTAACAGTTTATTTCCTACAAAAAAGAGGTTACGACGGTAGAACTGCTTATTTGACCTCCTTAAACCTTGACCAAATAAGCGAATACGCTCTGATAATTGTTATACAGGCATATCTATTAGGTAATATTGCGCCAGAAGTGTTTAACGCTGTTATACTTTCTGCAACGGTTACGATGGTAGGATCATCCTACACTAGTAGGTACGCTGATAAGATATACAGATTTATCAAAAAACATAGGATAATCGAAATAACTGATAAAGAGTTCGTTGAAGAACGGATACCTGAAAAGTTGAAAGACCACTTTATCATAGGAGGTTACGACATTCAAGGTAAAAAGATTGCTAGGCACTTTTTAGAGGAAGAAATACCGTTTATAGTTATCGAGAATAACCCTGAAAGAGTGATAGAGGCTAAAGAAGACGGAGTGTTTTATATACATGGTGATATGTCTGTCAGTAATGTATGGGAACAAGCAAGTTATAAGGACGCTAAACTGATTATATCTACTGTACCTCTAGAAAACATATCCGACAAAGTTTTATCATTAGACACTGATGCGGACAAGGTTGTGAGAGCAAAAACTATGGAACATGTTGAGAAGTACTTGGACAAGTGTCTTTACGTAATATATCCGCACTTCTTAGCAACAAAACAGCTTTTGGAACACCTTAAAGGATCTTTAGAAAGCGATAGTTATAGAAAAAGGCTTGAAAAATTAACCCGTAAAGAACTTGAAAACGAGGAATAACGCTCTTTTCAGATTCTATAAAAAGTTTTTTTAGAAAACATTAAATTGTCGGAGAACAAACCTTTGTATATGGAGAAGATTTTTATCCTTTTTTTAGGTTTACTCTTTGTTTTACCGGTCGCTTTATCCCTTGATTTCGATATTAGGGATAGCTGTGGAGGAGATTATCCCGAAGAACTTTTTTCAATTTCTAACCTTACAAATGCTCATGCAGCTGGTCCTGATGTTTTTAGAGATTATGATG
>JALDAI010000064.1 GCA_022729285.1 Candidatus Nanoanaerosalina archaeon | reverse complement strand
AGTGTCTTTCGGAGCAAGCACGATATAACCTCTTTCTTCTCCTTCGTACTCTGACATCGCATCTAACATCTCGTTTTTATCGACGTAATAAACTCCTCCTGTACCTGTGATGGAGCTAGGGTCGATAATCAAAACTTCGTCTCCTTCTACACCAACTGAAAGACTGTAATGCCCTTTTGTAGCGTTAGGGAATAGAGCTGGTTTTGCAAAGTTTGTGATTATTAATGCTCCGTCGTTGAACCATGTTTTAAATTCTTCTCCAAGATCTGTGATGTTTTTATGCTCTACAAAAGCTCCTTTAACTTCTCCTCTTGTAAGCTGTTCGACAGACTCTATAAGGTCTTCTGGCATCACTCCTTTGTTCAGCTCTGTACCTGAAACCTTGGCGATTCTTTCTTGACCGATGTTGTAGCCGAACATCGCTAAAGCCATCTCTGACGATGCTGGTCCGCAGTATGAAGGCTCCTGCGCTACAAAGTAGTTTTTAATATCTTCTAATGTTTCAATATCTGCTTTAACTCTTTTGAACAAGATGTTCTTGTCCATCAAGTTTTTGTTAGGGGACACCATAAAGTATCCTTTGTCGGTTGCTATGGTTGTGCTAAACGTTGAAATATCTCTTATTTCTCCTGATTCACCGTCTATCTTAACGTTGTTACCTTTCTTAACAACCTTTGATGTTTTCAAGTAGATATGTCCTGCATAGTTTGCTATAAGGTCTTTAAATCCGTAAAACGCTAGAACTGTTAAAACAACTACTAGTCCGTAAGATGCTGCTCGGATAGTATTTTCTATTATTTCAGTGTTAACTCCTAACTGTGTAACTGCTATCTCTAACGCTACAAGGTACAAAAATACTTTTAGCGCTGTGAAAAACATGTCGATTCCTTGGCTTGCGAATCCTAAGTCTCTAGCATACTTTTTAAGACCGAAAGTTTCTAGGAATCCTTGTAGGAAGTTAACTAGTATGTTAACTGTTATGAATCCTAGTATGAATATCAGAGTTGCTGTAAGGACTGATGGAATGTAGTTAAGAACTTTTGAGAAAAGTTCGTTCGTAGCTCCTGAGTTAAGGTAAAACAGGGCTAATAGTATAGTTATTACTGATACCGTGTACTCTATATACTTGTAAGGGGTTCCTGTTTTCTCTCTCTTAATCGATTCTACTTTCTCTTCCTTCTTATCCAGTACCTTTTTCGCTAAAGCAACTAATCCTTGGCTTAAGAAGTATCCTAGGAGTAGTATCAAAAGTGTTACTGCTATCTGAACAACTACGCTTTGTTCGGTTTGTAGTAGAATTTCGTTAATGTAATTTAACCCTAAATAATCGGTCATTCTCTAAAATCCCCCTTGAAGGTATTGATTATTTTGCTTATTTAAAACCTTTTCTAAAACTACTTGATAATTCCGTATCCGACAAGACGCCATCTAGAGCCAATACGCCGGGATATGGCCACTCTTTCGCCTTTCTCTACACAAACAGGTCTTCTAAGCGCTACTTTAACTGTGCCTCCTGCTTGAGTAACTGCGCCGGATGTCTTTGCTGTTCCAACATTTAGAAGTAATGGTTCTTTTTCTCTAATGTTTGCGACTTCTTTCTCCTCTTCTGAACCTACTGCACGGTCCATAAGAGTTACATCCATTGTTAAGTTATGTATAACTTCTGGTAATTTATCTTTTTTACCTAAAACATTACCTGCTAAATTATCTGATTTTGTAAGAGCAGGGTCTAACTGTGTTTCAACTGCTGTAAGACCTCCTGGGGTTGCTGTGTCAACGGATTCTCCTCCGCTGATAATATTCATAATCTTTGTATGTATCGGCTTCCATTTCTTGCCGTCTTTCCTTCCTGGCCTTATCTCTACTTCGTCGCCTTTACTGATAGAACCTTTGATAACTGAGCCTCCTACAACGCCTCCTTTAATATCTTTGATAGGAGTTTCCGGTTTATTGATGTCAAAGCTTCTCGCAATAAGCATCTGAGGATCTGCGCCGTTATCTCTGTCAGGTGTCGGTATTTTTTCCTGTACTGCTTGTAAGAGATTGTCGATATTCGTGCTGTGCTGTGCTGAAATCGGGATAATAGGTGCGTCCTCTGCAATGCTTCCTTTTACGAACTCTTTGATCTGTTTATAATTTTCTAATGCTTCTTCCTTTGAAACAAGATCTATCTTGTTCTGAACGATAACGATGTTCTCTACCCCAGCGATGTTAAGAGCTTCAAGGTGTTCTCTAGTCTGTGGCTGCGGACATTCTTCTGTTGCGGATACCAGTAACAAAGCTCCATCCATGATACTTGCTCCTGATAAAACGTTTGCCATCAGAGTTTCGTGTCCTGGAGCATCTACTAGAGAAATTGAACGGTTGATTTTTGACTCTCCTCCGCACTCACACTCGTCTTTAACTGTGAATTTTCCGCATTCTTCACACTCCCTTACTAAGATATCTGCATAACCTATTCTAATGGTTATACCTCTTCTAAGTTCTTCGGAGTGTTTATCGGTCCACTGACCGGAAAGTGCTTTTGTAAGAGTTGTCTTTCCGTGGTCTACGTGGCCTACAAGCCCTATGTTCACTTCAGGTAGAGGTTTACTTGACATATTTTATTTCTCTTCGTCTTCTTCATCGTTTTCGTCAGGGTTTAGAAGTGTATCAATACTTTCTGAACCTTCCTCAACTACTTTTGTGTTAAGCTGAGCGATATCTGTATCAACTGCATTTCCTCTCATAGATTTTCTTTTCCTTTCTCCACTTCTAAGCTTCTTAACTCCGATTCCTTTCTTAATAAGTACTTTTCTTCTTGCTGTTCCTTGAAGGTTTTTCTTCATAGGGAATCCGTCTTTATCGCTTCCTCCCGTAATCTCTAACGTGTATCCATCAAGGCCTAAAACTGATCCATCGAACTCTTGTCCGATTCTTTTACCTTTTATAGCATTAATTTCGTTTTCTTCTAGTTCTACAGAATGAGTTTTTCCGTCTTTATTTCCTACTGTTACTTGCATTTTTAAACACCTTGCTCAGTACTGAGTTATTATTGTAACTCTTCCCGGAGCATTCCTAAAGTTTTATTACAACCTTTTTAAATTATTGTATTTTTAAACAGTTTCATTTATATATGAACTACACTTTTTTATCTACTAGAGAGCTTAAAGTCCGGTTTTTCAAAGGTTATAGGGCTTCTAGTAGTTTATTTTTGTAACTGTATTTTTGGCTTTAACATACTGTATATTCTGACAAAACTGTACTTTATCTCGTTCTCCATCCCTTTGGTTTATTATAGTAAAAATGTTTAATACTAAGTAGTATGACAGGTGTAGGACAAGTTTTGGACAGCGCATGGGCTAGTCTAGTTTCTTTTTTTGAACTAGGTGGTTTTTCAAGAACTGAAATGATTTCTGTTTTCATAATTGTTGTTGTCGGAGTTATCGGCGGAAAAGTGTTTTCGGAACTTATCTCCCGTGTCCTAGAAATGTCGGGTGCTGATGAGTTAGCTGTTAAGCTTGATATCCAAAAGTTTTTGAGAGGGGTTGGCTACCACGGTGAGTTCTCTAAATTTGTAGCGGACCTGTTGAAGTACTTTATCTACTTTATCGTTTTCTTAGCTGTGTTCAATGTTTTAGGAGTGGAGTCGTTTATGGACTATCTACAGATGATTGTAGGATTCCTACCGAACCTTGCTCTAGCTTTCGCAATATTTTTCGCAGGATTTGTGTTTTTCTCACATATAGAAGATCTTATAATAGGTTTTTACCGTCAGGAAGGTATTCTTGATGTAATTGATGAGATGGATCCGATAATTCCATCTTACAAAGTCGCTGCTCGTTTTATAAAGATTTTTGGTATAGCTGTAACTCTTGTAATTGTTTCAGCTGTTTTAGGTGTTAATGAAGTTGTCCTATACATTGTTACTGGAGGTCTAGTACTTACTTTCGTGGTTATTTTCGGAGTATCGTTCTACGATGTGTTAAGGAATTTAGGGGTTTCTCTTTATCTACAACATGTCCACAACTTTGTCACTGGCAGGGAAATTAAAGTTGACGGTGTTTCTGGAGAGCTTGTATACATAACTCCTGTTTACACAAAGATTAAGACAGGAAAAAGTTATGAGTATGTGCCTAACACTGTTTTACTAAAGAAAATCCTGAAGTATGAGGAGTGATTCCGTTTGAATGAAAAAGTTGCTTACTATGTAGGGTTTTTTCTAAGGGTTTTTTCAGGAATTTTACTGCTTCCGGTAGTAGTAGGCCTACTTTTTGGTGAAAGCTTTGT
>JALDAI010000086.1 GCA_022729285.1 Candidatus Nanoanaerosalina archaeon | reverse complement strand
TCTTTTACACATCCTATATCCGTTTTATGGCTGATCTCCTTAGAATCAATTTTTATTATTGCAGGAAGCCCTACTTCCTCCACAGCCTTTTCAGCTTCTTTAGGAGTGTTAACGTACTTTTCCTCCGGTACCGGGATACCGAAGTTTTTTAGCTCAACCTTAGCTTCTCTTTCTGAAATCTGTTTCCCGTACTTTTCTACAAGACCCATAATAAATAACTTAGTTTGTTATGTTAAAACAGTTTTTGGGTAGAACAGTAAGGTTTCTCTTTATATGGTATTGGTTTCGTGACAAAGTATAACGGCGTTATATCCGGATATAACACTGTTATACTTATCTATATGTCGGTAAAAACCTCTCTTTCAACTTCTTTAATCAGATTTTAATGAATATCACTAGGTAGAGGTAGACGGCTACTAGGCTGTTTATGAACGGTATATTCGTAAGTATGCTGGCTAAAATTACAAGGGCTACTAATCCTGTTAAACCCTTAACCCATGTTTTATCGGTTTTTTCTACCTGCCTTTCGTTTTCTAATATCTCTTTAACTCCTAGAGCTCCTGAAACGCCTACTAAAACGTATGTGATTACTTTTAAACCGGTTATGTAGAGAAAGAACCCGCTTAATATCTGTCCATAAACAAGGAGTTTTTGTGTCTCTATAATATTTGGTACAAGTCCTTTGTAAACTGTTGAAACTCCTTCTCTAAAGTTTTCTGGCTGTTCTCTAAAAAAAGTTGCTGTTAAAACTGCGAATAAAACGTATTTCACTGTGTTTGATGAAACAAGAAAAACTTGTTCGAATATCTGTGTAAGGAACGGTTCCATTGGTCAAAAGTTTTTTTCTGTACTTATTTAATTATATTTGTCTCAAAGGTTGTGCACTACTTTTATTTATGGAAAACGTATTTTTTGTTATGGAATGGATTGAGAGGATGGTCGGCCGGCTGAGGAAAAAGATGTCTGAGAAGGACATAGCCTCTTTTTTGGTGACTGAATCTAGCAATATAAGTTATATGGTCGGGATGAACGATTTTTCCGGAGTTCTATATGTCTCTGAGGATGAATGGCAACTTTTTGTTTCAAAGTTTTTCAAACACTGTTTCCCGAATGTTTCGAACGTATCTGTTTTCGGTACGGGTGATGAGCTTAAAAAAATGGTTTCTAGAAAAGGAGAGTCTTTTGTTTCTGACAAACCTTCTTTCTTTGACTTCGATGTTGAGCAAAACGGTTTGATAAACGATATGCGTTTAGTTAAAGATGATTTAGAAATTGATAGGATTAGGGAGGCTTGTAGGATCGGTGACAGTGTTTTCGAAAGTTTTGTTAAATCTTTTAAGCCTGGTATGACTGAGTGGGAGTGTGTAAAGATTATTGACTCAGGTTTCAGGGAGAAAGGTGTTTACAACTCTTTCGATACACTTGTTCACAGAAACTCTGTCCGTCCTCATAGGCTGCCTACTGATTCTGTTACTGAGGAAGGCGATCTTGTGATTGTGGATATGGGATGTAAGTTTAAGAACTACTGCGGGGATATGACTAGGATGGTTCCTACAAAGGTTTCTGGTAGGAGAAAACAGCTTTTAGAAGATGTTATAAGTATCCAGGAAAAGGCTGTTTCAAAGGTTCGACCGGGTATATCTGTTTCTGAGCTCTGTGGGATTGTTGGAGAGCTTGTTGAGGACGCAGGTTACTCTTATGAAAACCATTTCTTACACAGTTTAGGCCATGGCTTAGGTGTTGATATCCATGAGGCTCCTAATGTGTCTGAAGGCTCTGACTTTGTATTGGAAGAGGGTAATGTGATAACCATTGAACCGGGTCTTTATATTGAGGAGTTAGGCGGCTGTAGGATAGAGGATACTGTTGCAGTTAACTCTTCGGGAGCTGAAGTATTGACAAGAAGTAGAAAAAAGTTTTAGGGTTTCTTATTCCCTAATCAGTTGTCTTCAGCATCTTCTTCGTTTCCAGGTGAAACGTCTCCTGAGAAGTGCTTTATGACTATAACGTCGGAAACAGCGTTAACCATGCTGTAAGGCACGATAACTCCTTTTCTACCTCCTACTTTCTTTGATAGGTATGAGCCTTTTGCAGCGTCTACTACTAATGCTCTTACTTTAAATTTTGGCAGGTTAATTTCGATGTCTCTTGATTTTCCACAGTAAGCTCCTTTTGATGTGAAGACATCTTTTCCGACTAGTTCAGTCATATCTAAGACGTTTGAATCCATCTCTAATCACAATAAAAAATTCTTTTTTTAAGTTTAAATAATTTTATGGTTTTTAACAGTTTTTAGTGGTTTTCAAGTAGTTTTTTTACAAAATCTACTTTCGGCATCTGTTATAATACCATGGGTGGGTTAGACATATAAAAAATGAGGTGAAAACTTGGTTAGTAAAAAAGTTGTACCGTGTCCGGGTCGCATAGCCTGGTTATTGCGGTGGCTTGCTACGGACTGTTTGTTTTTAAACATTGTCCACGAAAAGCCACTGGGCATACTGCCCTCGAGGGTTCAAATCCCTCCCCGGACGCTTCAATAATTTCTTTAAACACTTTGAGTTGACTAAATTAATCCTGTTTATAGCCTTAGAATTTTTTGCAAACAGTGTTGACACTTTTTTGTCAAAAGGGTACTTAATTGTTAAAACACAACTAAGTTATATGGTTGATAATTAATGAGTAATAACATCACTTTTTCAGATATCGGTGCTAAAGCTGATCCT
>JALDAI010000020.1 GCA_022729285.1 Candidatus Nanoanaerosalina archaeon | reverse complement strand
TCTACAGATGCTGAAAAACTAATTATAGACGGAGACCTGAAACACTCCTTTTCAGGTAGGAACAAGAAAGAGAACGAAGAAGTTGAAAACTTTTTACAAAAACTCTCGATGGTTTATGAAAAAACAGTAGTGGTCAAAGGAAACCATGACAACGCTTTAGAGCACCGTACAGAACACTTCAAAAACATTGAGTTAAAGGAAAAACACTTTGAAAAAGGATTTCTGTTTGTACACGGACATAAAAACTTTGAAATACCTGTAGGAACGGATTACATAATTTTAGGGCATGAACACCCTGCTTTAGAGTTGAAAGACGACGTAGGAGTTGTCGAAAAGATTTCTTGTATACTTTACGGAAGTATCCAGAACTACAAAGTTGTAGTACTACCCGCATACTCCGAGCTTGCATCAGGTACAGGAGTAAACGGTATGCCTAAACACCGTTTGTTGACACCTTTCCTTAAGAAACATGGAGTAGAAAAACTGAAAGCAATAGGTGTAGAGCGTGAAGCAGGTGTATATCCTTTCCCGGCGTTAAACAAAATTGTTTGAAAAAATTAGTGAAGAATGTTTCCGTCCTTGTAACTATCGTACTTCTCCTTTAAACTGCTGAAACCTTCATCATCATTATCGGACTCTTTCTCAACCTTAGCCTCGTCTTCTCTTCTGCTCTTCTCCTTCTCTTTTTCAAGAAACTCGTTTTTCGCCTTCTGCTTCAACTTCTTAAACCTTTCAGTAGAAGTCTCCCTCTTACCTCGGCTTAAAGCTTTTTTAAGGTGGCTTCCTGAACTATTAGCTTGCTCAGCTTCTTTATCCTGGCTTCCAAAGTTCTTAGTTTCCTTACTACTGCCTATATTATTTTTATCCTGGGTAGGCCGTTCATCCTGCTGATCAAATATCTCAATCCTTTCTTCATCACTCGAATCTTTTTCAGAGATACTAGGAGCCTTTTTCCCTTCAGAGCTCTCACTTTCTCCGCCTAATAAAATGTTTATCCTTTCCTTATCTCCCTTCTCTTTAAGAACATCAACGTCTTCAAAGCCTTTATCCTCCTCAGTTTCTACCCCCTCAGAGCTCCTAAGTACAGATTTCTTATCTTTCTCAGCTGATCTTCTCTTTTCAGAACCTTTTAACTCTTTTTCAGGCGTTTCAACAGAACCCTCCTCCTTATCAGAGTTTTTATCCTGTTCCAAAGGCTCTTCTTTACTTTCTTCATCCTTCCCCGGTTTATTCTTTCTAGCTTTTTTGATCAGCTCGTCCATCTATACATCTAAGTTTTATTACAACCAACTTAAAACTTACCTTTTACAAAAGTTTTATTCAGATACAAAACCCTTGCGCTAAAAGAAAAAGTAGAGATAATCCAAACAAATATAAGGCTTCTGAAACTAATTTATAGATATTGTTCTAGGTGAAAAAATGGTAAATGTACCAGATGATATAGAAAAAACGGACTTACTTTTTCCTCACGCGAGGATAGTGAAACTTGTTAGAGAAAAGACAAAAGAAGGACAGTATGTAAGAAAATCTGTTTACTATGGATTAAACCTTCTGTTAGAAAGTATTGCAGACGAAATAGCAGAAAACATGGTTAAGACAGAGAACGCATACATCGAAAAAACAGATCTTGACAGAGCAGCAAGAAAGTACGAGAACATCGAACTGATTTTGAAAGAGAAAGAAAGAATCATCAAGCATCTAAGAGCTATGGAAGAAGATGTGAACAAGCTTTCTCGAGACATAGAAAAAGCAGCTCTAGAGTAAGATGTGGGAAAAAAAGAAGAGACATAGCTGGAAAATCGATACAGACCAGTTAAAAGGAGAAGCCTCCGTCAAACAATCCGATGGAGGCTACAAAATTTTTCTAAAAGTCGAAGAAAAAGACTTCGGCATGACTTTAAGAAACCGTTCAGAATACTTTGAATCAAAAAAAGAAGCGGTTGAAGAAATTAAAAAAGAAATGAAAGAGTTCCAGGCCTAATTAGCCTGTCTCTTGTTAGACCTTACAGAAGGCCTTACTTTTTCAGCTCCCTTACCCTTGTTTCTAAGACCTCTAGCCTTTCTTCCTGCAGAAGTCTTTCCTCTGTGAGCTCTTCCTCTTTCATCGATAATTTTTGCGTACTCCTTGTCGTTCTTTACAGCAGGGTTTTCAGGATCCACTAAGATGTGTTCAAACCATTTGTAGTTTCCGTCCTTTGCAACAGGGTAGGAGTTAAGAACTACCATGTTAGGGTACTTCCTTGAAACCCTTTCCTCCATAATCTGCATCCTGTTTTTCTTAGGAGTATACTTTCTTTGAGCGTTTCTCTTAGGCCTTCTTCCTTTAGAAATCTTTCTTCTCTTTCGGCCTCCTCTTCTAATTCTGCCTCTAACAACTATTACACCAGATTTAGCTTTATATCCTAGAGCCCGGGCTTTAGAGATTCTAGTAGGATTCTCTACCCTTTTAATCCTATCCTCCTTTCTCCACTTCTTAAGCCTCTGTCTCCAGACCTTCTTCATCTTGTTTCCTGGCTTTCTGAACTCATTTCTTGCGTATTTGTAAAAACTCATTTTTTATCACCTCGCAACTTAATGCTTCTTCCTTCAGGAGATACTTTCCCCCACATCGAAAGGTTCGTTACCAAAAAACGGAACGAATCTTTAAAAATAAACCGGTGAACAATTATCTTTTTGTAATCCGGAACCAATTTTTTGTATAGGTGAAAAAAAATATGACCGGAGAACATGAAGGAAGAGAAAATCTTACAAAAGAAACACTTAAACTTGAAAGAGCTAGACAGTCCCTTATCGAAGAGATAGAAGCTGTTAACTGGTACCAGGAAAGGATTGAAGTTACAGAAGACGAAGAGCTGAAAAAGATTCTTGAGCACAACAGAGACGAAGAAAAAGAACATGTCGCTATGCTTATGAAGTATATCAGAAAGAACGATCCGGAACAGGACAGAATGTTTGATGACCACGATTAAAACATTCCCCGCTCTTTTTTTCTTTTTTTACAACTCTACGGGAAAGAGTTATATAAATAAACAAACAAATAAGTGTTAGATAGCCATGAAGCCTCAGTTTAAAATCTTTCTAGGAATCTTAATGATACTAGGCGGAATCTTTTGGTATACCCAAGATTTCGCAGGATTAAACAATTTTGAGTCGCTAAAAATAATTCTTACAGGAGGTTTCGGAGTTCTGATTACACTGATAGGGATTTTTGTCGTATGGATCGAGTCAGACGAACTAAAAGTTCAGAAAGAGCTTGAAAAAACCGATTTTGAGCCGCAGAGGTATAAGACCGGTGACGAGTTCGAAGCTGAGAAAGAAGAGATCTCAATCGAAGAACCTGACTACGAAGAAATAGTCGAAGGAACAGTTCAGGAAGTGAAGGAAAAAGTAGAAGATACAGACCTAGATCTTGAAAAACTTCTTGAAGCAGAGAAATCTAACAAGGACAGAAAAACATTAAAAGACTGGATCGAAAACCGAATTTAAGATATGGCTAACACAAGAAGACTTGTACTAGACGTCTTAAAACCCCACAGACCCTCAATACTAGACATGGCCCAAGAAGTCTCAGAGCTTGATAAAGTTGAGTCAGTCAACGCCATACTTTGTGAACTAGACGAAAAAGTTGAGAACATCAAAATAACGGTTGTAGGGAATCAGTTAGACCTTGACGAAATTGAAAAAGCGATTAAAAAACTTGGAGGATCTCTACACTCAATAGACGAAGCGGTTTGCGGTAAAGAAATCATCGACGAAGTGAAAACCCCTCAGGGATGATAGGGTAAAAAATGTTACAGAAACTTAAAGAGGTTTTTAAGAGCTTACATGTAGACGGTATAGCAAGAAGGTATTTCATTTTAAACGGTTTTGACGGTATTCTAACCATTTTAGGAATTTCCGTAGGCGCTTACATTGCTAAAGTATCTCAGCCATCGCTTATTATTTCTTCAAGCATAGGTACTGCAGTAGGTTTGATGGTTTCAGGAGTTACCGGGGCATATGTCACAGAAAAAGCAGAAAGACTAGGCCAGCTAAAAAAACTTAAGCAGACCATGGTTTCCGACATGGAAGGCTCAGTCCAGGAGAAAAATGTTAAAACAAAATCAACCCTTATTGCGATAATAAACGGGATATCACCTATGCTGTGCGCTCTAATATCTATGGTACCCTACTTCTTAGCACATTTAGGACTTATAGAGATGGTTAACACGGCTTATTATGCATCGATGACAGTTTCAGGGATATTACTAATCCTTTTCGGAAGCTTTCTAGGTAAGATATCCAAAGAATCAGTTTTCAAGTACGCAGGAATGATGGTAGGAGCAGGAATAATAACCGCCTCTCTATCAATACTTCTAGGAGTTGGAACAGTTTAGAAAGGGATTATCGACATTAAAAGTAGAAATAAAAAGTAGTTCGTTTGAACGAACCTACTCAAAACTTAGAGAGAACTTTTCACCTGTCAAGTCCTCAACAATCTTTTTGAAATCATCAGTACTGATCGGAACTCTTCTCTCATTGTCTTTAGAAACAACAACTTTCCTCTCAGTTCCTTCAGGCTTGTAGACAGTATTTATACTCTCAACTTCTACAGGCTCTAAAAGGTTTTTAATAACATCCTCAGATTTTCCGGAGTCCTCAACAACTCTTATAGAACTCTCAAACTCCTGAGCCAACTGTTTCACTACTTCACCGTTCTTACCCACTACTCGAGGGCCATCTCCTGCAGCAGTGACAACGATGATAGCATCAGTCGCCTGCTCAATTTTCTTAACTTCTACATCGTTTAATGAAGGAATCTGTCCTCTTAAACTGTATAGGAACCTTGAAACCTTTACAGCTATTTCAGATATGTTTTTCTCCTCCATTTCCTTTTGACATCCTTCACAAAGAACATCGTCACCGTCTAAACACTCGTCACAAATAGGCACTTTCATATCCATATAAAATAGACCTCAACTCTTTTAACATAAATGTCCGTTATATAAACAACTGCTGTAAACAGGGAAAAACAACAAAAAAATACGTCACAAAAAAACTTTTTAGGGAAGAATCGGAAGATGGAACAAAACAAAGATAAAATAACAGTGCACAGAACAGGATCAACCCTATACCCTGATATGTTGAGAGAGATTAGAGATGCTGAAGAAGAGATAAACTTCGAGTACTACATCGTGAGATGGGATAACATCGGTAGAAAGTTCTTTAGAGAGCTTAAGAAAGCAGCCGAGAGAGGAGTTAAAGTAAGAATGATTTTAGACGGGTTCGGCAGCTGGGACTTCCCTAAACCAGCTAAAAAAGCATTAAGAGAATCAGGAGTAGAGCTCATCCATTACAACCCGGTAAAACTGTATAAAGGAGTTTGGAAGTGGATTTTAAGAGACCATAGAAAAATTTTGACAATAGATGGAGAGAAAGGTTATCTAGGCGGTATGAACATAGACAGAAAACACCTGAAACCCGTAGAGCTTCCTGATATACCTAGAAAAAATGTTATAAGAGACACACATCTAAAAGTTGAGGGGCCTACAGCCAAAAAAATCAGGAACACGTTCATAGATTCTTGGAACAGTATGAAAAAAGAGAACGATATGGAGCCCGAAGAAGTTGAGGAAAACGGTATGACAACGATCGTAGGAGGCAACATAAAGACAGGCGACTCCATAATAAAACAGTACGTAAACATGATCCAAAGCGCTGAAGACAGCATAAAACTTACACAGTCCTACTTCGTACCTCAAAAAGTTGTTAGAAAACTTCTTTACGAAGCAGTTGAAAGAGGAGTTAAAGTACAGCTTATAACACCCGCATACTACTCGGAAGTACGTATAGCAAGACATGCCACAAAGAAACTTTACAAAGAGCTGATGGACAACGGAGTAGAAATATACGAGTACACAGATACTTTTATTCATTCAAAAACAGCAGTAGTAGACGACAAGTACGCCACAGTAGGCAGTATGAACCTGGACTTCCAAGGAGTTTTGACAAACCGTGAGATAAACCTTTTCACACAGGATAAAGGAACGGTCAAAGTGATGGAGAAAGAGTTCGAAAAAGACTTAAAGAAGTCAAGGAGAGTTACAAAAGAACAGATAGACTCCAGATCATGGGCTGAAAACCTTATAAACCGGTTTTTATACACTTTTAGAGCATTATACTAGGAAAACTATCTTTTCCTTATCTCAAGTACATCCTCATCCTGTAAAACATGGTCCTCACCGACTTTTTGAGCATCAAACTTAGCAGATTCTCCCCACACCCTTGCGTACTTGAACTTGTTCTCAAGCTCGCCTCCAAGAGATTCACAAGCCTCCATAACAGTTGAACCGTTCTTTATTATAAGAGGCTCATCCCTGTCAGCATCTTTTCCAGGCTTCTTCATATAAACCCTCATAAAGTCAAGGCCTTTGAAAACGCCTTCCCTAAATCCTTCAAGATTTAGCTTCTCCTTAGCAGAAACAAAAACAACTTCACCGTGTTCCTCCCTGATCTCTTCCTTCTCATCTCCAGAAAGTTCCTCAGCTTTGTTAACAACTTTTAAAGCAGGCATATACCTTCTGTTACCCGATAAAGCATCTATTATCCTGTCGATTCCAGCGTCCTCTCTTATTATTATAGTAGCGTTAAGGTATCCGTACTCTGACATAACCTCCTTAACCGTTTCTTCATCGACCTTAGTCAGGTTTAGAGAAGGCCTTACATCTATACCTCCCTTTCCTTTCTTCTCAACCTTTATGTTAGGAGGATCAACGTTTATCCTTATACCCGCACCGTATAACTCCTCCTCCATCTTTTCAAAACCGTCTAAACGTTCAGGATCCGTCATCAGAACAACCATATCCGAGTTCCTTATAACCGAAAGAACCTGTTTACCGCCTCCTTTATCAGATGCAGCACCGCCGATAAGTCCCGGTACATCAACTAGCTGTATGTTAGCTCCTTTGTACATCATCATACCAGGTACAACATCCAGAGTGGTGAAATGGTAATCACCTACCTCAGAATCCGCATTAGTTAAAGTATTTAGAAGAGAGGATTTACCCACTGAAGGATAACCGACAAGAGAAACAGTAGCATCGCCTTTCTTCTTAACAGAGTAACCTTCATACCCTCCGCCAGTCTCAGCAGCTTTTTTCTCCTTCTTCTCCTTCAGGTTAGCGATTTTAGCCTTGATCCTAGCCCTATCCTTCTCAGTTGCCTTGTTAACCGGTGTTTTATCAAGCCTTTCCTTCGCCTTCCGGATATCCTCATCTATCGACATAGTAACCAATTTGTTAGAAAAGCTATTTTATCTTTGACCCTTTTCCTAGTAGCCAACACATATTATTAACATAAAAAGACCAACACTTTTTAAATAGACCGTGCTCAAATAAGTATAAGGGTTTATACTCGTTAAAGTTTAACCCGATAAAATACTTTTTTATTTAACCCCCGAAAACTTTAAGGTGAAAAAATGGTTGAAGACTACAAAATAGACGAGCTTGACAAGAAAATACTCTCAAAGCTGCAGAAAAATGGTAGAAAGTCGTTTAGAGAGATAGCCAAAGAAGTGGAGTCAACAGCAGTTACAGTGATTAACAGAGTAGAGAAAATGGAGGATAAAGGGATAATCAAAGGATACACAGCAGATATTGATTACAGAAAGCTCGGTTACCACGTTGTAGCAGCCATTGAGTTAGTGGTTAAAGGAGAACACCTTAAAGAAATCCAAGAAAGACTTGAAGAGCATAAAAATGTTACAGCGATCTACAAGATCACAGGAGATACCGATATTTTAACTATTGCCAAGTTTAAGAGACGGGAAGAACTAGGCAACTTTGTTGTAGACTTCTTACTTGATTCCAACATGGTTAACAAAACTATAACACACGTCGCTTTCGACACGTTCTCAGAAAAGCATAATATCGAGCTTACCGAAGAAGACATCACCAAGTAAGATTATTATTCTTAAGTAGTTAAAGAGCGTTATACTGTCGAGTAACACCTAAA
Source organism: Candidatus Nanoanaerosalina archaeon (assembly GCA_022729285.1). Taxonomy (GTDB): domain Archaea; phylum Nanohalarchaeota; class Nanosalinia; order Nanosalinales; family Nanoanaerosalinaceae; genus Nanoanaerosalina. Next base: position 3,551 of record JALDAI010000020.1, on the reverse strand, counting down.
AAAAGTAGTATATTGAAAAACAAGCTTCTACAATAATTTAAAATAGGTGTAACGATGGTAAAACATACATTATTCTTCGAACATATCGATGCCAACGACACAGCGAAAGTCGGAGGTAAGTCAGCAAACCTTGGAGAGCTAGCAAACAATATAGACGTACCCGTACTACCGGGGTTCGCAACAACCAGTCATGCATACGACAAGTTCTTAGACGAAACAGGTCTGAGAGAAGAGATAAAACATATATTAGAAGACCTAGATATAGACGATGTTAAAGACCTCCAGAAAAGAGGTAAAAAAGTAAGAGAAACTATAAGAGAAGCAGAACTACCACAGGATCTGAAAAACTCATTCCTAGAATCTTATAGAGAACTTTCAGACAAACTAGGAGTTGAAGAAGCTAACGTAGCAGTTCGTTCATCCGCTACAGCAGAAGACCTTCCAGGAGCTTCTTTCGCAGGGCAACAAGACACTTATCTGAACGTTCAAGGAGAACAAGCAGTTCTTAAAAGAATAAAAGACTGTTACGCATCCCTTTTCACAAACAGAGCCATAAGCTACAGAGAAGACAAAGGGTTCAACCACTTCGACATAAAGCTTTCAGCAGTAGTACAGAAAATGGGTAAATCAGATACAGGCTCAGCAGGAGTCATGTTTACCATAGACCCTGACTCAGGCTTTGAAAACGCGATAGTCATTAACTCATCCTACGGGCTTGGAGAGTACGTAGTAGGAGGAACAGTAAACCCTGACAAGTTCACAGTATTTAAGAAAAACTTCGGGCTTATCGAAAAAGAGTTAGGAGAGAAGAAAGTCAAGCTTGTTAGAGACACGGAAGGAGGAAAGGAGAACAAACAAGTAACAGTTCCAAGAAGAGAAAGAGAAAAGTTCTCGATCACTACAGAAGACGCAAAAGAACTTGCAAAGTACGGTAAAGAAATCGAAGACCATTACGAAGTACCGATGGACATCGAATGGTTGAAAGACGGGGACAACGGAAACCTTTACATCGTGCAGGCAAGACCTGAAACAGTACAGAGCGAAAGAGACCACAACATAATTAGGGACTACATCTTAGAAGAAGAATCAGAAGTAGTTCTTGAAGGACAAGCCATAGGTTCAAAGATCGGAAGCGGAAAAGCACACGTATTAGAGTCCGCAAAAGAAATCGACAGGTTCGAAGAAGGAGAAATACTAGTCACAGATATGACAGACCCTGACTGGGAGCCTATAATGAAAATAGCAGGAGGAATCATCACAAACAAAGGAGGAGCAACCTCTCACGCAGCAATTGTATCAAGAGAGCTTGGAGTACCAGCCATCGTAGGAACAGAAAATGCTACAACCAAGATAAAAGATGGAGAACCCGTAACAGTAGACTGTTCACAGTCCACAGGAAGAGTCTGGGAAGGAGAGATGGAGTACGAAGTAGAAGAGCACAGAATAGACGACATACCAGAGACAGAGACAGAAATCCAGATGAACATCGGAGAGCCAGGAAAAGTATTCCACCTAGCACAGCTACCTGTAGACGGAGTAGGACTAGCAAGAGAAGAGTTCATGGTAGCATCACACGTAGGAGAACATCCTATGAAACTGATAGAAAAAGGAGAAGAAGAAAAGTTTGTAGAAACCCTGAGATCCGGTATCGGAAAGATTGGTGCAGCGTTTTATCCAAGACAGGTAGTAGTAAGACTTTCCGACTTTAAATCAGACGAGTACGCAGACCTTGAAGGAGGAGAGAACTACGAACCGGATGAAGCAAACCCTATGCTTGGTTTCAGAGGAGCATCAAGGTATTACGACGAAGAGTTCTCAGAAGCATTCAAGTACGAGTGTAAAGCACTTAGAAGATGTGTAGACGAACTAGGCCTTGACAACCTTACAATAATGGTTCCTTTCGTAAGAACAGTAGAAGAAGGAAAGAAAGTAAGAGAAAAGATGAGACAGTACGGCCTAGACCAAGGCGACATAGAAGTCTACGTGATGGCAGAGATTCCTTCCAACATTATTAGAGCAGAAGAGTACGCAGAAGTCTTCGACGGATTCTCAGTAGGTACAAACGACCTGACACAGATGACATTAGGAGTTGATAGAAACAGCGAAAAACTTTCAGACCTTTTCGATGAAAGAGATCCAGCAGTTAAAGAAAGCGTGCAGCAGCTTATCTGGAAAGCACACAAACACAACAAACACGTTGGTATCTGTGGAGACGCACCATCAACACACGAAGGATACGCAGACTTCCTAGTAAAATCAAACATCGACGCGATCTCAGTATCGCCTGACGTCGCATTAGAAACAATCCTAAAAGTCGCAGAAGCAGAAGAAAAGTACAGGGATTAAAAACCCCTGCAACCTTTTAACTTTCTTTTTTACAACTACCTTACCTCAGACTCCTCTAAAAGCTCTGAAAACCTTCTTATCTCCATTATATTAGTGTTTCCAGGTATGGACTCAGGCACTCCCGCGGTGAACACCATCAAGTCATCACCGGAAACCAGGCCTTCCTCGCCGACAGATAAACCTGCCTCAACAATCATGTCCTGGAAATCATCAGCGAACTCAGTAAAGACAGGTTTAACACCCCAAACAAGTTTTAACTGACGGCAAACAGTTTCAGAATCCGTAAAAGCGATTATGGGGGTTGAAGGCCTGAACTTCGCAACGTTTCTAGCAGTGTAGCCTGATGAGGTGTGGGCCACAATATACTCAGCACCCATCTCATCAGCAGACTTGTAAACGCTTTTACAGACAGCGTCAGTAACAGATCCGGCAACATTTCCTTTCATATGGTACAGATAATCGCTCACCTGGCTTTCAACATCTTTTACAACCTCGGACATATACTCAACAGATTTTACAGGATACTTTCCAACAGCAGATTCTTCAGAAAGCATCACAGCATCAGTACCGTCAAGAACAGCGTTAGCCACATCAGAAGTTTCAGCACGGGTTGCTCTAGGGCTTTCAGCCATAGATTTCAGCATCTGTGTCGCCGTTATAACCGGTATAGCCTCCTCATTACACATACGGATAATCTTTTTCTGCAACAGAGGGAGGCTAGAAGCCGAAGTTTCAACCCCTAGATCACCTCTAGCAACCATTATACCGTCAGAAGCCTCCACTATTTCCTCAAGATTTTCCACAGCCTTTACATGCTCTATTTTTGATATGATATCCATTTCAGAGCCGTATTTCTCAAGAACCGATCTTATCTCCCTTACATCTTCAGCGCTTTTTACAAAAGATACCGAAAGCACGTCAAAACCTTTCTCAGACCCAAAAACAATATCTTCAAGATCCTTTTCAGTAGGCGCTGTAAGACCTAAATCCTTTCCAGGGACGTTGATAGAGTCTCCCGAAGAGATAAGACCTCCGAAAACAACCTCACACTTTATAGAGTTTTTATCAGTTCCAACAACTAACAGCTCAACATCACCGTCGTTCACCAGTATTTTATCCCCTTCATCAGCGTGTTCGATCAAAGCATCGTACCTGACAGGGATACAGTCACCACCGTTACCAAGGCACAAGGTGTCACCGTCCTC
>JALDAI010000019.1 GCA_022729285.1 Candidatus Nanoanaerosalina archaeon | reverse complement strand
GATTATTACGGTATACAAAGGGTTTTATCAGCAGGTCTTTTAGGTAAGAAGGAGAACCGTCGGATGGTTCCTACAAGGTGGTCTATAACAGCTGTCGACGACATGGTTTCCAAACAGGTCAGAGACAGGGTTAAGGACTATCAAGAGCTTGGAGAGACCAGGTATTTTTACAACAGTTACAACGGCAACCACTTCCACATTATTTTAACACCGGGCAAGTGGGAGTACGAGCTTTTAGAGATAAAAGGTGCAGGATCTGTCTGGAACCCTGGTTCTAAAGCGTTTGTCAACAAGAATTATGAGAACTTTGGCGGTAGAACAAATTATGCGAAGGAAACCGCTGGTGCTTACTACGCTACACGTCTTGGAGTATGTGAATACCTTGAAAAGATCGGTAGACAGGCTAAAGTTCTTGTTGTCCGAGAGGTTACGGACATGTACTGGGCTCCTCTAGGAGTATGGGTTATCAGAGAAACTGTTAAAGACGCTTTTGACGATTACTCAGTGATGGAGAGCTTTAGAAAAGGTTTTGAAAAGGTTTTAAAAAATGTGTCTGTTGATGGAAGCCTTGTTAAACAGAACTCTAAGATGATGAGCAGTACTCAACACTCTTTATCAGCTTTCAAATAGTTAAATCAAAGAACTCTTTTTATCTTTTTAGCAGCTTCTTTCATCTCAACTAATACTAATCCCATGTTGACATCATCGGCTGTAAGAACTGTTAAGATACCTTCATTTCCTGCTCCTGTTGAGATAAGCTTTCCGTGATCGGACTCAACTGTTACCTGTTTAACTTCTCCGATGGAAAGTGTTTTTGAAGCAGTTTCTCCCGAACCAACTGTTGAAGCGGTCATAGCTGCTAACTGATCTGCTTCAATATCTGAGGGTAGGTTGGAAACTATAAGAAGACCATCTCTCCTAACTATCGCGGCTCCTTTAACATTTGTTATCTCCTTGATCTCTCCTAAAAGTTCCTTCAGCTTCTCTTCTTTAGTTGTCATTCCCTCACCTCTAAATTTTCCTCTTATATTGATAAAGTTTTTTCAAACAAGTTCTCTAAGTGTAATACCACGAATGTTGGCTCAGTATCTTATCGAAAAGTTTTTCAACAGCTTCTTCTACACCTTCTCCGTTTAAAGCATCAACACCCAGCGTCTCTATACCAAGCTTCTCCTCTATCTCGGAAGGTTTTAAAGCGTCTTCCTTGTTCTGGAAGTTCGCTACTATCAAAGTAGGTACTTTCTTATCTTCCAGCCTTCTAAACATATCCTTCACTCTACCGTACCTCGGGTTCCTTGAATCAACTATGAGGAAAGTCCCGAAAATAGATTTACCTAAAAAGTCCATAGCCCAGTCAAAACGTTCCTGACCCGGGGTTCCGAAAACATCGGCTAAAATACCTTTCCTAGATATCTTTCCATGGTCTAATGAAACCGTTGTTCCTAACCTATCGACTGAAACAGAGCTCTCAGACATTGTTTCAACAAAGGTCGACTTACCAGCGTTATAAGGTCCTGTGACAAGTATCTTAGGAATATATGTTACAAGCCCTCTAGGAGTTACTTCAAAAGGTATTTTCTCATCTATATCCGGTTTCCTGACATCAACGTACTTGAGCGTTGTACCGGTTCTCTCAATACCTTTAAGGTGTAAAACGTAGTCAAACATTTCTGTAAGACGTTCAAGGGTTTCTCCATCGTCCTCTCCAAACCCAAGGTTTGGGAAAAGGTAGTAGCCAACAGTATTCGTCTCTTTTAGTACAGGAGAAACTTCTTCAAGAAAGTTCTCTAAACTATCCAGCTCCCCTACCCAAGAGTCCACTGAATCAACGATGAAAGAACTTCCCCAGTCCTCCATTTTCTTTATAGCTCTTTTAGAAACTTCTAAAGACTCTGAAATATAATTTTTAGTATTATCCGTTATCTTTGATTCGACTACGAAGTCTGAACCGGATTTTTTGTCTATAGTTGATGAAAAACCGTCTATAAAGGCTACTTTATCAGATTTTTCTTCAAGATCTCCTACGCTCTTTTCTGCATAAACCGGTAACTTGTTGTTAACCAAATAAATGATGTTATCCTCTTCCCCTAAACGGTAGTTAACAAGCGATGAACCGAACTTCATCTTGTCTACAACTAGGTCAGCTAGGATAAGAACGTTTGAACCATCCTCGACTCCCCCATCTAAGGCTTCGTTCAACCTATCGAGAGGAAGCGAGATTTTAGACATAAACCATATTTTGCCTTATTAGTTTAAAAATCTTTACTACGTGGTCTAGCACTGTAAAAAACCTTTAGACAGTTTTAGCCTTTTTTGAAAAAACAGAAAATGTTATTAAACTCATCCTCGAATTTGACCAAGTGTGTTGGTATGAAAGATTTCTTTCCCTTTGACAATGTTAGAGACAAGCAGGAAAAGCTTAAGGAAGAAGTTGAGAAAGCTTTGGAAAAAAGAGAAAATGTTTTAACACATGCCCCTACAGGTCTTGGAAAAACAGCTGCTACAGTTGCTCCAGCTCTATCTTATGCTTTGGAGAACGATAAAACAGTTTTTTTCATAACTCCTCGACATTCTCAACACGAAATAGCTGTTGAAACTCTGAAAAAGATCAGGGAGAAACACAAAGTCAGTTTCAAAGCAGCAGATATCATCGGTAAAAGATGGATGTGTGAAGGAGGTTCAACAACTTTTGTCGAAGAAGGTGAAGATGAAAAAAAGTGTCCTAGACACGATAACACGTATAAAAACAACCATGAACTGACAGATATTGCTAAGAAAAAGTTATCAGAGGTTAGCAACGAAATACTAAGAGCTAGTGAGTTGAAAAGCCGTTGTAAAAAAGTTTGTGCTTACGAAATATCCATGCATCTTGCTTCTAACGCCGATATTATAATAGGAGATTACTTCCACGTCTTCCACCCTAATGTAAGAGATGTAATATTTTCTAAATCAGGTCTAACCCTTAAGGACTGTATAATAATTGTTGATGAAGGACATAATCTTCCTGGAAGAACTAGAGGATTAAACTCTGCAACTATAACTGCACAAACCGTTGATAAAGCTTCTAAAGAAGCTTACAGCACTAATTATCACGATATCAGCGGTAAACTGGATCATTTGAAAAAAGTGTTGAGACAGATAAGCGCTAACGAGCTAGGTATGGAAAAGGAAACTCTGATTAAGAAGAAACACTTTATGGACAAGGTAAACAACTTCACGGACTACAAAGATCTTATAACCGATTTAAGATCTGTTGCAAAAGAAATACTCGAGGAAAACGAAGAAAGCAGCTGTGACGCCGTTGCAAACTTTATGGAGAAGTGGACAGGACCGGATAAAGGTTTTGCCAGGATTATTTCAAGGAGAACCACTTCTTCGAACAAAGAGATCATAAAGATAGGTTACCGGTGTTTGAACCCTCAGTACGCTACATCAAGCCCTTTAAACAATAGCCACACCTCTATAGTGATGTCGGGAACTCTGAAACCTCTTGAGATGTATATGGACATCCTTGGTTTAGATGAGTCTGAGACAAGAAGCTTTGAGTTCGACTCTCCTTTCCCTAAGGAGAATAAGATGAACTTGATCGTGGACAAGGTCACTACAAGGTACAAGGAGAGAAGCGATAAAGAGTTCCAAAAAATCGCATGGTATGTCTTAAAAAGCGCTGAAGAGGTTAAAGGCAATACCGGAGTATTTTTCCCATCCTATGATTTCCGTGACAAGATCTTAGATATTTTAAAGGATCGGATAGACCAGCCGATTTTTGTGGAGAAACGTGGTATGAACAAGGAGGAGAAGAAAAAGTTTCTGGAAAAGTTCGGTGATAAAACCGATAAGAGCGCTGTTTTATTCGGTGTTATAGGAGGAAGCTTTGGAGAAGGTATCGATTATCCCGGAGATCTTATGACAGCTGTCTTCGTTGTAGGAGTTCCTCTACAAAACCCTGATCTAGAGGTTAAACAGCTTATAAAATTTTATGACAGGAAGTTCGGGAACGGATGGGACTACGGTTACACCTACCCTGCTATAAACCGTGCTACACAGGCTGCTGGAAGATGTATTAGATCTGAAACAGATAAAGGCGTTGTAATGTATCTTGACAAAAGGTATTCGTGGAGAAAGTACCGTAAAACACTTAGCTCAGGAGATTACCATATAACACAGGCGCCATGGAACCATATAAAAAACTTTTTTGAGGATTAGTGACTTTTTTAGAGAAGGTAGAACTATTTTGTCAAATTCTTCTAACCCTGTTTATACATTAAAGTTAAAAGTTAGCAGAGCCAATATATAAGAGTTAAGACCATTTTAACTGGTGAATTTTAATGAAATCTCTAAAAGAAATTACTGTCGATGAGATAATAGATTCTGAATACGTATCAGTCTCCTCTGATGATAAACTCTCTAAGCTAAAAAAGATAATGGAAGACCACAACATAAAGGAAGTACCTGTAGTGGACGATAATTCATTCAAAGGAGTAATCCCTTACACAGAGATAAACAAGAACATCCATAAAGACCCTACCAAGATAAAGGCTAAGTCGCTTGTTGAGACGCCTCCTGAGATAGAGGGTCATGAAAACTTGGTGGATGTTGCTGAAAGATTAGTTAACTCAGGAAACTTTTCAGCAGCACATCTTGAAGGGGACAGGCTTTTAGGAGTGGTTAACGAAAAAATAATGGTTTCACCGCTTAGAAACAGTGTTAAAGAGTTCCACAACCTACATGTAAAAGATCTGATGGCTAAGGAGATCATAGTTCTTAAGGAAGACGAGAAATTTGCTAAGGCTAGAAAGATTATAGAGGACAAAAACCTCAATATAGTGCCTGTAGTAAGTAAAAAAGGCCGTATAATGGGTAAAATAACAAGTTTAGACCTTCTAAAAACAATGGGTCCTCGTGAGCAGATGAGGTACGGGGATGCAAAAGGCCAGAAGGACAGTATCTCCGAAATCCCTGCTAGAGAGATAATGGACACTAATTTGGCTCTTGTGAAGGATGACAAGTTATCCATCTGTAAGGCTGTAAAGAAGATGAGGAAGCTAGGCACTGATGAAGTCATTGTAATCGATGAAGAAGAAGTTCCTTACGGTATTCTTACTCAGAAAGACCTTGTTGAGTATATGTCCACTTTCAAGGAGTCTGAAGAGCTTATCGTAAACCTTGTAGGCATTGATAACGATGGCCAGAAACGGATGATCTATGAAAAAGTCGAAGCAGCCGTACAAGGTAAAATATCAAGGCTTTTAAACCGTCCTAGAGAACTTAAAATCCATGTGAAAACTTTCCAAACTGAGGGAAGAAGGGAGAAATACTCTATAAATCTGAAGCTATACTCTGAGCTTGGTACAACCATAATTAAGAAGGAAGGCTGGGAGCTTTTAGATGTAATGGACCAGGTAATAGACAGTTTAAAGGAGAAATTAACATCTCAGAAGGAGAAGAGAAGGGATAGGATCAGAGATCTTTGGAAGAAAGGGAAGTACAACAAGTAATTTCCTAAATTAGACTACCGGGGATAGGTTTATTCAACCATCTCCGGTAATGCTTCTTTCAAGAAGTTTACAACATCTTTCTTTAAAGGAACGGAGATATTGTTTTTATACCTCTTGTTACCGTCTTCATCTAAAAACCCTCTTACAATACTTATAAACGGTTCTTCGCCTTCTTCGGAGGAAGCAATTTTTTTTGTAACTTCTATAAACTCTTTATCTCCAAACTCAAACTTCTTACCATCAATTTTTTCAAACTCAACCATTATCAACTACCTATTTCCTTCTTAGTGTTAGAGTAAAATAAATCCTTGGAGTAAAGAATAACAAAGTTATAAACCAATAGAAATAATTTTAATCCATGACAGAATGTCCTATATGCCACAGCGAAACCGAGATAAAAGAGGTCAGTGATAAGAAAAAGAAGAAACTTATCTTTGCGGACTCAGATCTTGAAGGATCGGATATTAAGAAAACTGTCTGTAAAAAATGCGGCCATACATCTTACATCCGGTAATGCTAATAAAATTACATTAATCCATTAAAAACTCTTCAACCCGTTCATCGATTATGTGGGAAACTTTTCTAAGCTCTTCTCTTGAAAAACCTTTGGATAAAAGGTGTCTCTTAACCAAGACTTTAGCTTTGTTAATGATTTTACGTCTCTTAAACTCAGGACTATCTCTAAAACTATTTCGACTACTACCCTGATCTACTTCCTCATATCCTTCTGAGTGGTCTCTGTTGAACTCGTAAAACTCTTCTTCAGCCTCATTATCTGCTTTTTCTTTAATAGAACTATCTTCCTCCCTTATAGATTTTATACGATCTCTAAGAAAGTCTAGGTCGGATATAGATTTTTTTAAGTAGTCATGCGTCTCTAAGAAGTCATGGTGCATTTTATCGAACTTTAAATCATCTTTAAGAACCGGGTCTTTTTTTAGAACATCTTTACCGTCTTTTTCTGTTAACGGAACAGTTTTACGAGGCTCTTCTCCGTTTCCTGAAAAACTTTTTCTAGGTTTTCCACTCATTAAATGACTGTTTGGTAAAAGACAATAATAAAACCTTTATTCGATAAATACTTTGATGGATGTTAAACAATGCCAAATAATATACACAAGAATCAGAGAGTAGTCGTCGAAGTTGACGTTCAGAATATGTACTACTCTGCAAAAAATTTATACAATGCTAAAGTAGATTTTAAAAAGCTTTTAAGACAAGCTGTATACAATAGACAACTTATCCGTGCTATAGCCTACGTTATCAAAGCTAAAACACCTGATGAGGAGAATTTCTTTGATGCTTTGAGAAATATAGGTTTCGAAGTTAAGATTAAAGATCTTAAAGAGTATTACGGAGGTCAGAAAAAAGGAGACTGGGACATGGGTATGGCTATAGACGGTATCAAACTGGCTGAAAAAATGGATGTTTTTGTACTAGTTACCGGTGACGGAGATTTTGACAGCCTTGTAAAACACCTTCAGGCAAGAGGTGTAAGAGTCGAAGTTATGTCCTTCGGTAAATCAACTGCTAAGGAGCTTAAAGAATCAGCTAACAACTTTATCGACATGGATAAACAGAAAAATAAGTTTCTTATCTAAATAAAGGGTTATTCAGGGTTTTCTAAAACCCTGTCAAGCTCTTCTATTTGTTTATTTATTTCTTCAATTTTATCTAACGCTTTCTGATGTTTAACAGGGTATTTATCTGCTTGACCGTCTTCTTCAAGGTTTTCAAGCTCAGATTCTACGTCTTCCACCTGTTTTTTCAGCATACTGTAAACTTTTCTGTAATCCTGTTTAGACTTATCCTCTGGCATACTACCTTATTGTTTTGAGAAGCCTAAAAAAGTAGTTTTTTGTCTTTGGGAAAAAAGAGAGGTAGCTTCATTCCCCGTACTCTTCGTTTTTTATAATGGAGATATCTGAGATTACTTTCATTTTCCTATTGTTTATATCGATTAAAGCAAGCTTTCTAAAGTAAAGAGTAACAAAGTAGATGCCTGCTACTGTTGTAAAACCTAATACGCTGTAAAGCTCTTGGAAGAGGTTTAGTTCGAAACCTATCGCTGCTGTAACTGAAGTAACTATAGATGCGTAAAAAACCAGTGCTACCACTATATGAAATATGTTTAGAAAAGTATAATCTTTGATGCTTTGTAGAAAACTGTTTTTATCCTCTACATACTGTTGAGTTACTTCGTCTAGTTCCCGTTCTAACTCTAGTATATAACTTCTAGATCGGCCTATCACGAAAAAGTCTTGTATAAAATTTATAATCTTTCCAAAAAACTTCTTTACTTTATTTACCACTGGAGACATCTACCAAATATTTAGAACCGGTGATAAAAAAGCTTTATACTAATATGAGGAGGCCGTGAGGCTGGTCAGACCTCACTTTTTTACGACCTTTATTACCATACCTGAAAAACTGTTTACTCTTCAGATAAGTTCTCCAAAATCTTTTTGAAATAGTTAGGTGAGAACCATGTCTGGTTACGGTCCTCTAATACGATTCTTTTACCTTTCTCCGTGTCCACAACTCTAACTTTTGTTTTACGGTTTTCCTCAAGGTTTTCAAGCCTTTTCTCGATCTCATCCAATTTTTTGATAACGCTTTCAAGAGTGTTAGCTAGTTCTCCCAGCTGTTCTACTCCTTCAAGCTCTTTTTGTAAATCTTCCACCATTTTTCTAAACCCCTTTCTGTACACATATTAAGAAGAGTTGTTTATAAACCACCCACTGTTTTCCACACCAGGTATTTTTTGGAAATACTTGGAAGAGTTTTAAAAAGTATTTTTGAGGAATAATACTTATGGTTGTTAGTAACAGCAGAGCTCTTAAAGACGAATTTATACCTAAAGAAGTAGTCCATAGAGATAGTGAACTCCAAGTTTTAGCAGACAACCTTAGACCAGTAATTAAAGGCGGTGAAGGCATTGATTCTTTATTATTTGGACCTCCTGGAACAGGTAAGACATGTACTGCTCGTTACTTGTTAAGAAAGTTGAATCAAGAAAGTCCTGAAGTAAGGTTCCATTACATAAACTGTTGGGAAAACTATACACGGTTCAAAATTCTTTATGAAGCTCTTAGAGGTATAGGTAAAACTTTAACCGTTCACAGACAGTCTACACCAACTGATAAGCTTTACACAGTGTTAAAAGAAAATACTTCAAGGCCTTATGTAATAGTTTTAGACGAATTCGACCAAATAGATGAGGAAGAAGCTTTATACGACCTTTACAGTCTTCCAAATACCACTTTAGTACTTATAGCTAACCATTCAACGGCTTTACACAGCCTTGAGGATAGGATAAGGAGCAGGCTTATGGGGTGTGAAAGGATTGAGTACGAAAAGTATAGCTCTGACCAGATTTTTGAGATACTGAAGAAAAGAGCTGAAGTAGGTATTAGGGAAAAGATTGATGAAAAAATTTTAAGAAAAATAGCTTTATCATCTGAAGGAGATGCAAGAGTAGGGATATCTATTTTGAGAACTTCTGCTATGAAGGCTGAATCGAAAGGCGTCAAAATAAGTTCTGAACTGGTTAACAAGTGTATCCCTGATGCTAAGAAGGAAAAGAAAAAGAAGGATTTTGAGAAGCTTAACAGACACCAAAAGGTTTTACATGGGATTATCAAGGATAAAGGAGAGGTAAAACCTGCTGAGCTTTATTCAGAGTACAATAAAAAGGTTGAAGAACCTAAGTCGGAGAGATCTCTTAGAAAGTATCTTAAGAAAATGGGGCATTACAACTTGATAGATGTTGAGGGAGAAGGTAGATGGCGTGTATACAAGTCAAAAAAGTAAAAAAGTTTAAACCATTAAACTAGATGGTTTAGTATGGAGAAGGGTAGAACGGTTTCAGCGATTTTCTTACTTCTGATTATTTTCTTATCAGCTTCTGCTGTTTTAACCCATGAAGAAAAATGGGAGATTAGAGACCAAGAAATAAGGAATACTGATTTCGACGACCTCAACATCCTTTTTATAACTTCTGAAGCCTTGAGACGAGATAAAGTTGGTTATGGGAAGGATGACACCACATTAACACCGAATATAGACGAGTTAGCTGAAGAATCTATAAGATTTAATAACGCAGTATCACCTTCAGGAAGCACTATAGCAACTTTTTCAACCGTTTTTACTTCTAGATACAACTTTGTTGATAATGTTTACGACTATGGAACCCATTATTTTAACCATAACCTTTCACTAGTATCAAAACTTGTTGAAGAAAATTATGAAGGTCTTGGTGTTGTTCCGCACCCTCTCCTCCTAGAGAAACGAGGTTTTGGAGGCCACTTTGAAGAGTATATAGACCGGCCTTTTCCTAGGATTAGGGAAGGCGTAGATGATGAACATGTCAAAAAAATAGCTGAAAAGTATGTGTTCTTCCCTGAGTACGATGTGATAAAAGAAAACTTTACGGAGATGACAGCCGACCAAGTCACGGAAAATGCTAAGTATTTACTGGAAAAAAGGTCGGAAGAAAATAATTTTTTCATGTGGTTACATTACTTTGAACCGCACAACCCGTACATGCCGCCTGAAAAAGAATTTGTTGACCATGGCACTGAAGATTTTAACGGTAGTTATTCTGAAGAAGAATATGTAGCGTTTATCAACGAGATGAACCTTTCTGAAAGAGATATACATGAGTTAGAAAGTCTTTACGACAGCGAAATAAGGTATATGGATTATTATATAGGAGAACTCCTTGATTATCTAAATGAAGAAGGGTTAAAAGAGGATACTTTGATTGTTTTTTCTTCTGATCATGGAGAGTGTTTTGGCGAAGGACAGATAGTGGGCCACTCTAACATCCATGACTGTTCTGTTGAAATACCTCTAACAATCTATATACCGGGGGAAGAAGGTTATGACTCTCCTAAACCGGTTTCACTTATAGATCTTTTCCCTACTTTCTTCGATTTGTTAGATATACAAACTGAACAACAGTTAAGAGGAGAAAGCATGTTTAAAGATTTTGATGATAGGAGAAGTTTCAGATACTTGTCCGAAGATCCTCAGAGACGTACTTTTGGTATCTCAGAATGGCATCAAAAGAATGAGAGGATTATTTTAGACAGAGAAACTGATAGCAGTAAAGAAGAAATCAAAGAATTTATTAGGGATACGAGAAAAGAATACACTAATAAAAGCACTACAACAGATGTTACCAATGAAGAGATTCAAAAGCGCATGGAAGATATAGGATATTAGAAAAGGTGTTTAGATTATGAATAAAAAAATAGTTTTTACTGTAACTGTTTTGGTTTTATTAGCTTTGTTTATTAACCTGAAAATTTCTGATGAACAAGTTTTGGAGCCTATAGAGAGTTCTGAAGGAGCGATAACTATACATAACGAGTCAGAAAGTTATGAGGGATTGAATTTTTTCAACAAGAGAAGCGTTGCTGATGTCACTCTTATGGATAATGAAGGATATATTAGACACCAGTGGGGTCCTTGGAATATCTCTAGACGTTACAACAATCCTTTGATGCTTGAAGGAGGAGATTTTGTTAGGATTTATGTCGGTAACAACATCACAAGATACGGCTATGATTCAGAAATTGTTTGGAACAATGATTTAGAAGAAATGGGTCCTCACCACGATGCGGATATGTTTGGAGATAAAATAGTAACATATGCTTGGGATGCTATGGAACTAGAGTATCTAAATGATTCTATCGTGTTTGATGAACAGATAACTAGCATCTCAAAAGATTCAGGGGAAAAAGAAAGCTCTTTCTCTCTTTACAGTATTTTAGAAGATTATCCTGAAATAGATATGGAGGAGGAAATTGAAGGTCTTTTGGAGAAAGATCTTCCGCAGTTCTTTGCAGAGGATATACTGAGACCGTTCCATGCGAACGGAATCTACTTTATAGACCAAGACTTTAACGAGAATTTCAGAGAAGGTACTTTCCTAGCCACACTGAGGAACATAAATACTGTGGCTCTAATAGATTACGAAGAACAAGAAGTTCTTTGGGACTGGGGTCAAGATGTTTTAGACTATCCTCATGATGCTAGAATGACGGATAACGGAACTATGATGGTTTTTGACAACGGTATGGATGGAAGAAATTATTCCAGAGTTTTAGAAG
>JALDAI010000094.1 GCA_022729285.1 Candidatus Nanoanaerosalina archaeon | reverse complement strand
CCACCGTTAACAAGTCTGTAATAGGGTAATACCGATGGTAAAACTAATTAAGAAGTCAGGTGTGAGAGAAGTTGTTGACGACCTAAACGTAGGATCAGATTTCTATGATTCTCTGGATGAGAGAGCTATTGAGCTTGTTGAGAGAGCTGTAGCTAGAGCTAAAGAGAATGGAAGAAAAACTGTAAAGTCAAGGGATGTTTAACGTCTCTTGATTTCTCGTTTATTTTTTCTTTTTTTAAGGTAGTTTGACAGTATGCGACACTTCTTACTAGTGCTTAACAAGGCAAGAACGGACCACAATATTTCTATAACGGATTTAACCGGTAGCGGGAGAATAGATATAGCATGTCGTTTTGTTAACTCGGTTCTTTTCAACTCGTACTCATTAAGGAGAGATGTCGTTGTACATCTGCTTTTCAGAGGACCGCCTTTAGAAGGGAGCCTAAGGCTAGAAATGGATAGCAGAAATATTAGAGGGATCCATCCTGGAGAGAGGTCTATAGCAGGTTATATCAAGAAAAACCTTAAGAGTTATGATCAGAGAAAAGTTCCTGCTAACATCGGTGTGAAAGTTGTTGAACAGAGCTTAGATGATTTTGTTAAAAAGTTTGAAGGAAGAAGGTTTGTCTTACACGAGGAAGGCGATGGTATCGGTAGTTTCAGTTTTAAAGATTCAGAAGATGTTTTGTTTGTGGTAGGAGATCACAAAGGAGTTCCTCAAAAGCTGTTAGGAGAATTAGTTGAGGGAAGCGATTTGACTCCGATTTCTTTAGGTAAAAACTCTTACCAGGCACAACAAGTTTCTTCTTTCATCAATATTTTTCTTGATAGGGAAAAGGATTAACTTACTTTTTATACTCCCGAAACATTTTTTAGTAAACCTACATAAGTAAGAATTAACACAACATGTAGTGGCAGGAGTTTAAAACTACCCTACATATATGTTGTTCTGATACATTTTTCATAAAATATGTTTCGTGTAACAACGTTCGGACAAGGGGGAGTTCAGGACAACATAGAGTATTACTAGAAATTTTTTTGGGTAGAAAAGCCTGCCGCTAAGCGAGGTACTGATTAATGAAATGTAACTTTTGTGGGGGAGAGTCTTCCAGCGTAGTTGAAACCCGTAAACTCGATGGAGGTAGTGTTATCAGAAGAAGAAGGCAGTGTAGCAGCTGTGAGAAGAGGTTTACGACCTACGAAAAAATGAGGAAATCGTTCCCAACAGTTTTGAAATCCGGAGGGGGTACAGAAGACTTCTCCCGAGAAAAGCTTTCTAAAGGAGTTTCAAAAGCTTGTGAAAAACGTCCAATAGGCGAAGAAGGAGTTAAAGAAATAGTGGATAGCGTTGAAGCCGCTATAGCTGACAAAAATGTGACTACTATAAGCTCCGAGGAAATAGGAGAAATTGTTATGGAAAAACTTAAAGCAGTCGATCAAGTAGCCTATGTCCGTTTTGCATCCGTTTACAGATCTTTTGAAGATTTAAACTCGTTTAGAGAAGAATTAGAAGAATTAAAGACAGATTAAAGAGGTTCAAATATGAATGAAGATTTTGTTTTACCAGTTAAAAAAGTAGAAGGAGAAACAGTCAAAGAAAGACTTACAGAAAACGTCTATGAAAGAATAATGCCGGCAAGGTATCTTTCAAGAGATGAAAAAGGAGAAATACAAGAAACACCGAAAGAAATGTTTCTAAGAGTTGCTAAAAACGTTGCAAAACCTGATAAAGACTACATGGATTATGAAAAAGCGTATAAACAGTACTTCGATCTGATGACGGAGCAGAAGTTTATGCCTAACAGCCCTACGCTTATGAACGCTGGAGATGAACTGCAGCAGCTCTCAGCATGTTTCGTAATCCATCCGGAAGACTCAATGGAATCAATTTTCCAGAGGATTAAAGATGCTGCTCTTATTTTTAAATCAGGAGGAGGAGTGGGCTATCCTTTCCACCTATTAAGACCTAAAGGAGACAAAGTATCAACAACCGGAGGTATTTCATCAGGCCCTATAAGCTTTATGAAAGCATTCGACACCATGTGCGGAACTATTAAACAGGGAGGAAAGAGAAGAGGAGCTCAAATGGGTATAATGAAGGTAGACCACCCTGATG
>JALDAI010000097.1 GCA_022729285.1 Candidatus Nanoanaerosalina archaeon | reverse complement strand
TTAACACTTTCTCTTGGAGGGTCCATCATACCTGCTAAACCAACAAAAACCATATCTTCTTCCACTTCTTCCTTGTTATAATCTTCTCCGACTTTCTTGTAGGCAAAGCCTAAAACCCTTAGAGCTTGTCCTGCGAACTCATTGTTTTTCTCTAGAATATCTTCTTTTTTCTCATCTGTAAGCTCTTTCACTCCTTCTTCTGTATGTATATACTTGCTGTTGTTGACAACTTTTTCAGGAGCTCCTTTCATCAAAGCGTATGTTTCACCGTTCACCTTGTTCAGAGTAGTCATCTTCTTTCTTTCAGGTGTGAAAAGGATTTCTTCCACTCTCTCATTTTCTTCTTTAAGATTTTCGTAGCTGTAATCGGTTTTTTCAGCAAGGGATACTAGAGCCGCTTCTGTAGGGTCTCCGTAAAGAGATATATTACCGTCTTCGAAGTTAAGATCGGCATTGTTACAGAGTGCAGATATCTTTACCAGCCAGTCAAGACCTGTGTTTTCAGAAGTTTTAACCTCTTCTTTTCCCTCTTTTATACTTCCTACAGGTCTGTAACCCCTGCCTTTAACATTTAATTCATGTTCGTTTACAAAGATTTTTTCAACGGTCATCTCGTTTTTTGTAAGGGTACCGGTTTTGTCTGTACATATAACAGTTGTTGAGCCTAAGCCTTCAACAGCAAGCATTTTCTTAACTATAGCGTTTTTATGAGCCATCGATTTAACCCCTACTGAAAGGGTTAAAGTAAGGGTTAGTGGAAGTGCTTCGGGAACGGTTGCAACAGCTAAAGCAAGCGTTACCATCAGTATCTCGATGGTGGGTGCTCCCTGGAACATTCCTACAATAAAAATGACAGTGGTTAAAGCAACCGCTATAACACCGAGTCTCCTTCCTAGGTCATGGATTCTTTTCTGTAAAGGACTATCTCTTTCCTGACCCTGTACTTCATCGGCTATTCCTCCAAGCTCCGTATCCATCCCTGTCTCTGTAACTCTTGCTTCACACCTTCCGTGTGAGATAACCGTTCCTGAAAAAACTTTGTCGCCACAGTACTTTTCAACAGGTAGGTTTTCTCCTGTAAGAACTGATTCATCAATTTTTAGGTTTGTCTGTTCAACTACTTCGGCATCCGCAGGTACTTTGTCGCCTACTTCTAATTTGATGATGTCTCCTGGAACAATGAACTTGGTCTTTTTCTCTGTTATCTTTCCGTCTCTGTAAACTTTTGTTTCAGGAGCCGACATCTCTTCCAGAGCTTCCATTGCTTTTTCTGCTTTCCACTCCTGCACAAATCCGGTCACAATAATTATACCTACAATACCTGCTATGAAGTAGAAGGTAACTAATTTATCAGCTATTAGAGAAACTGTTGCAGCGAATATAAGGATCCATAAAAGAACGTTTTGAAACCTTCTTAAAAAAATCTGTAGAGGAGTTGTTTTGTTATTGTCCTTTAACTCGTTGTAACCATATTCCTCTAGTTTTTCTTCAGCTTTTCCGGTTGAAAGACCTTTTTGCACGGTAAAAAATGGGTTTTCACAGTTTTTATAATTGGGTGTAAACTCTGCCGTAACACTGTGTATTATTGTTTTTTCTTGGTGGTGAAAAACACAAAAACTTTTATAAGGTAGAGTGTAATAATTATTTTATCCTGTGACGGCCTTGAAAACTTGGGTCGGTGAAGGGAGATAAAATTTCCGGGGGGAAATTTTAAGTATAAGATAAAGGTTCGTAGGCTAAGTACGGACTGATGGAGTCAAAAGAAGGCTTCAAATGTCTAAGCACATTAGCCACACCTAAGTTCGTAGAACGGTGTAGTGCACCAAAAATTTAAGGACCGCAGCAGAGGGTGACGAGGCTTGAATCCTCGTGCCTCCTTTTTTCCTCTCGATTTTTCTCTGGCTACAAAAAATCTAGTTGTTGTTCTAAAACAAATTTTTTGCGTATTTATGATTTTGCGTGGAGTACATGAAAACCATACTTTTTATTTCA
>JALDAI010000026.1 GCA_022729285.1 Candidatus Nanoanaerosalina archaeon | reverse complement strand
TCCCGGTACAGTCAGGATCTGAAAAAGTTTTGAACAAGATGAGGAGACACCATAAACCCGAAGACTTCTCTGAGATGGTTGAGAAAGGCCGTGAAAATATGGATTTAACGGTTTCAACAGATGTTATAATTGGTTTTCCGGGTGAAACCGGTGAAGAGTTCGAAAAAACTGTTGGTTTATTAGAAAGAACTAAACCGGATATAATCAATATAACCAGGTTTTCCCCACGTAAAGGTACTCTAGCTTACTCTATGAAAAAACCTTCTGCAAACGATGCTAAAAAAAGATCTAAGAAAATCACTGAGATGAGAGATAAAATTTGTGGAAAACGGAGAAAAAAGGTTTTAGGCGAAGAATTAGATGTTTTAGTGGTGGAAAAAGGTAAAGAAGGTACGGTAATCGGCCGGGATAACAAGTACACGCCTGTAGTCGTTAAAGAAGAATTAACACCAGGAGAATTTGTTAAAGTGAAAGTTGTGGAAAGTAAGTGGTCTTATGTCGTTGGTGAACTAGTTGAATAAAGAAAAGAAAAAAGTTAGGCAGTAAATTATTTACTACCTTTATTGTCCGAAGAATCGGATTTTTTGTCCGAACTCTTCTTTTTCTTACTAGACTTCTTCCTTCTCCTCTTGGAGCTAGAAGATTTCTTTCCGGATTTCTTTCCTTTTTTACCTGCTCCTGAAAGTCTTGCTCTTCTAATCTTTCTTGCTTCAGATTCTTTTTTGAACCTTCCTTGGCTGTCTCTAGCTCGTTCTCCCCTTGTTTTTTCATCGAACTTTCTTTTCAAGGCCTTTCTTCTTCTTTCATCCACAAATAAGATGAATAGCCCGGCTATTACGAAAAGCAGTCCCATGATAGGATGTGTTACTGTTCTTGTGAAGTATCCAATAGGCCCTACTACTTCGTCAGGGTCTCTCCAGGTTGTCTTTACATCCATGTCTCTGAAAGCGCTTGATTCAATATATCCTTCTCCTTCGATACTTCCGTTGAAGGACTCGTCTGCTTCAAGTAGTTCCGTCCAGACAACTTTGTTTTCAGACTCTTCATCCGGTGTAGGAATGAATGATAATCTTCCGAAAACTTCTTTCATCCTGTCTGAAGGTGTTAACTCTACTTCAAGGTGTTTGGTTGTGTTGTAGTCGTTAGTAATTGAAAAGTCTACTTTTGTCATGTTTAGCTCTGAGTCGTAGTAGTAGTCGAATGATACGTTTCCAATAACAAATCTGTCGGTGTCGTCAATTACTTCATCTTCTTCTCTGATCTCTACTTGTACAGTGTCGTCTGCTGTGTATCCTCTGTCTGTTTCTACTTCAAACCTTGCTGTGTATGTTCCTGCTTCTCTGTAAGCATATGATGTTCTTCCATCTCTACTGCTTTCGTAGTCCCAGTAACCGTCGTCATTGAAGTCCCATCTGTACTCAACTATGGATCCTTCGTTTACAGATCCGGTTCCGTGGAAGTTTATTTCTTCGTCTACGATTCCTCTTCTGTTGTATCCAGCGTTTGCTGTAGGCTCTAAGTCCTCAGGTTCCGGTTCATCTACTTCATCGTCAGGGTCTCTGAATATTGTGTCTCTTCTATCCCTTCTATCCGTGTCATCAGGATCGTCCGGGTCGTCGATATCTTCCTCTTCTGTTACGAATGTTAGCATATCTCCTAATACTTCTTCACTGTTCCAGTTCGCTCCTGCTTTGAACTCGTATTCAGTGTCTTCGTTAAGGTTTGTTACTGTTTGTTCAAACTCGCCTGTTTCATCCATGTACTGAGTGTTTGTCTGGATCCATCCTGTTTCTCCTGCTTCTCTGTAAATAAAGTATACTGCTAAATCGTCTTCATCTACTAGTCCAAAGTCTCTTAATTCTCCAACAAGTGTTGCTGAATCATATGTGATATCTTTTGCTTCCAGTGTTCTTACTGACGGTTTGTCAGCTTCTATAAAGTGTGCTGTTATATCTCTGTTCTGGCTCATTGATAAAGCGATGTTTTCACTGTCTTCGTCCGCTTGACCGATATCTCCTGTCCATCTGTCGAACTTGTATCCCTCACCAGGTTCATCTACTGAAATTTCTACATGAGTTGTCTCTTCGTATGTGTGAACTCCTTCTTCAGGGATAGTTGTTCCTTCTCCTACAACGTTCATTGTAAGGTTGTACTCAGTTCTATCCTCTTCAGTACTCCTGAACCAGACATCAACGTGTTTGTCTGAGTCCATTGTTAGTTCACATACAGGGTCTGTCTGGAAACAGTCTCCTGTAAACTCGTAGAACTCAAATCCTTCTCCTGGTTCGGCTGTAAGAGTAACAGTTTCACCTTCTTCGTAAAGCTCTTTATCAGGCTCTAAGTCAAGAGTTCCACAATCTTCTGAACCGTCTCGACACAAGATGTCGTAGGTTAAAGAGTAGTTCTCGTCTACCGGGTCAGGTTCCTCTTCAAAGTTTGCTGTGATATCTTTGTAATCATCCATTGTCACTGTTACCGTTTCATCACTGCTTTCAACATCTCCTGTCCATCCAACGAACTCCCATCCGTCTTCAGGTGTGGCGGTTACATCAACTTCTTCGTTGTAATCAAAGGTGTGTAGCCCTTCCTCTGGTTCAGTTGTTCCTTCACCGTTTACATTGATGTTTAGGTCGTACTGTTCTTTTACAAAGTAGGCATCAACCGTTTTGTGATCCCCGTCCTGTACAAGTACTGAACAAGTTTTGTCTTCAACGCTTGATTCGAAACATCCCTGCCACTCGGCTAACATATGACCGGAGCTTGGAGCCGCTTCTATTTCGACTAATCCATCATCTCCAAAAATCGAGTGGTCGTCTCTGTAAGTTCTTGGGAAAGGATAAGTAGTTCCTTCACCGTATGCATTGATTGTCAGACTTCTTGAAGCAGTTGTTTCTTCAAAAACAGCTGTAACCTGTTTGTCAGAATCCATTGTGAGGTCGCAGCTTGTACCTGAACAGTCGCCCTCAAATCCTGAGAACTCCCATCCTGAGTCAGGTGTTGCCTCTACTGAAACCTGTTCACCATCATAGTATGTGTGAACTCCTTGTGAAGGAACTGTCGATCCTTCTCCTTCAACATCTACTGTAAGATCGAACTCATCAACTGTATCGTCTGCTTCTTTGAAATCCGCTGTGACATGTTTGTCTGAATCCATTGTTACTGTACAAGAAGTTCCTGAACAGTCTCCTCTAAAGGAATCAAATACATAACCGTCTGAAGGAGTTGCTGTAACTTCAACTTCTTCACCGTAATCGTATCTGTTTGTTCCGCTTGGATCGGTTGTTCCTGAACCTGTTCCGACATCAACTGTTAGGTCGAATCCGTCAGCGTACTTTTCATCTACAAAAATAGCTCTTACTGTTCTCTGCTCTCCTTCTTCAACTAGTACGTTACAGTACTCATCTCCTTCTTCTGTGCTTGATTCATAACATCCTTCCCAGTCAATTAAGACGTTACCTGAGTCAGGAGTAGCTTCAACTTTTACTTCTCCATCGTCTCCGAAAATATCGTGGTCTCCGTAATACTCTCTTGGAAAAGGATATGTCATACCATCTCCTTCCGTCTCTATTGTAAGACTTCTAACGCTATCAGCAGCTGCAGAACTTGATAAAGCTCCGAAAACTGCTCCGAATACTAATAGAAATACCAAAAGTTTAGTCAGACTTTTTAAAGTCGACTTACCCCCCGTTTCCAAAATACTTTTTGACATACTTTTACCTCTCATAACAATCATAAACGGTAAATACTAAACTAACTTTATAAATGTTGGTACTTTGTAGTAAGAAAGACACTTTTTACCGGGTTAGGCGTAAAAGAAAAACGTATTATGAGCGGTTCTTATCCATAAAAAATCCATAGAAAAGATTTTGACTCATTGCGGTAAAAAACCTGTTTTTCAAGAAAATGTTGGGTTGTAAACCAGTTATAAAACTTGGTAAACAAGTGTGAATTAACAGAATTTTCCCGGTAAAATAGAGGTAGTAAAATGAACAGTATAGAACTAATGTGTCCAGCAGGAGACTTTAAATCTTTATCAGCAGCTATTAAGGCGGGTGCTGACTCCGTATACTTCGGTGTTGGAGAACTAAACATGAGGTCTAATGCAGCAAACTTTTCAACAGATGATCTAGAAGAGATAGTGGAGAAATGTAAAGAGAACGGTGTTAAGTCATACCTTACCCTAAACACTGTTATGTACAATGAAGACCTTGAAAGTATGGAAAAAGTATGTGATAGAGCGAAGGAAGCAGGTTTAGACGCTGTTATTGCATCGGATATCGCTGTGATTAAGTACTGTAACAAGATAGGTTTAGAAGTTCATATGTCTACTCAAGCAAATATTTCCAATATCGAGGCAGTAAAGTTTTACTCAGAGTTCGCTGATACAGTAGTTTTGGCTAGAGAGCTATCATTACAACAGATAAAAGAGATATGCGGTCAAGTTGAAGAACAAGGTATCAAAGGCCCTAATGGAGAAAACCTGAAAATAGAGGTTTTTGCTCACGGTGCCTTATGTGTAGCAGTATCCGGTAAATGTTACATGAGTTTAGCACAGTATGATAGCTCAGCTAATAGAGGACAGTGTTTACAGCCTTGTAGAAGAGAGTATGAGATAAAGGATAAACAGACAGGTGATGAACTAGTCTTAGGTAATGATTATGTCATGTCTCCTAAAGATCTATGCACTATAGGAATGATCGATAAACTAGTGGAATCAGGTGCAAAAGTTTTCAAGATAGAAGGAAGGGCAAGAGGCCCGGAATACGTTTACACCGTTGTTAAAACGTATAAGGAAGCTATAAAATCAGTTGAAGACGGTAGTTATTCCGAAGAAAAAATTGATAAATGGAGAGAAAAGCTAGGAGAAGTGTTTAACCGTGGTTTATGGGAAGGCGGTTACTATATGGGAGATAAAACAGAGATGTGGTCCGGCGAGTACGGTACTAAAGCTACTAAAAAGAAGGTGCAGGTCGGAAAAGTAACGCATTACTTCCCCGAACCAGGGGTAGGAGTGGTAAAAGTCCTTTCAGAAGGCTTTGAAAAAGGTGATCAACTACTTTTCACAGGTAAAACCACCGGAGCGCTATACCAAGAAGTCAATGAATTAAGGAAAGACGATGAAAAAGTGGAAAAAGCTGAGAAAAAGGATTTAGTCACGGTTAAAGTCAGAAAAAGGGTTAGAGAAAATGACAAGGTCTATGTTATAAAGGATAGAGAGGAAAAAAGGTAGAAGTATTTCAGTTATCCTGCCAAGCAGGCATGTTATCCAACTTGTTTTCAACAAACTGTCTAGCCCTTCTTCTATCCTGAACATCTCTTTCTGACATGATCCTATCAACAACCTTCTCTCTTACAGTTCTTCTGGAATACAAGTTGCCTTCATGGTCGGCACATTCGTAACAGAAAGGGTGTTCAGTAGTTTGTCCAGCATGTTCTTCCTCAGAAACCATTTTACGACCACAACTATTGCATTCACCAGGCATATAATTACACCAACATTAACTAATTGTATAACCTTACCTAAATACTTTACCCCTTATAACCGTGTTTTATCTTCTAAATAGAGGTTTTGTAAGAAAAAAATGTTTTTTGAGGGAGAAAAATCCCTCAAACCCGACTCCTATAAAGTATAGAAGACCTAATTTACGGGGTTAGAGCCTTCTAACAAGTTGTCTAAAGTTGTTCTAACCAGTCTTTCAAGAGCTTCTTCGCTGTTAAAAGCGTTGTGAGGAGTGATAACTACGTCATCCCTTTTCATAAGCATGTGGTCTTTCAAAAGGATCTTCAGATCGTCCTGGTTATCGACTTTACCAAGGTAATGTATATCGTCTGAAAGGTATCCTTCTCCTTCTAATACATCAAGGCCTGCAGCAAGTACAGACCCGTTGTCCAAACCTTCTAAAAGAGCATCTGTTTCAACAAGGCCTCCTCTAGAAGTATTTATGATAACTGTTTCATCCATTTTAGATATCTCCTCTTCAGAAATGATGTGTTTAGTGTGTTCGTTGAAAGGACAGTGTAGAGACACGATGTCAGATCTTTCAAGAAGCTCATCCATTCCTACGTACTCGAAGCCTAGATCGTTTGCAGCATCATGGTCCGGGAAAGGATCATAAGCAACAACATGCATTTGAAAACCGTTAGCCATCCTTATAGCATGTTTACCGATAGCACCTGTACCTATAACTCCTAAAGTTTTCCCTTTAAGATCGAAACCTCTTAGTCCTGAGTGGTCGAACTCTCCTTCTTCCCTAACCTTGTTTATGGCTTCAAATATTTTTCTGCTCACAGCTAAGAGTAGCGCGAAAGTGTGTTCTGCAACTGTGTTTGATGAGTAGTCAGGAACGTTGTAAACTGTAACACCGTTTTCAGAAGCATAATCTAGATCGACGTGGTCGAAACCTGTTGATCTACATGCTACACCATCAACATCTATTTTCTCTAAAACATCAGCAGAAACTTTTGAGTCGATGAAAATAGTCACAGCATCAAAATCTTCAGCTTTCTCCGCAGTATCCTCGTTTAGAGGTTCTTCAAAAAATGTTATATCTAGATCCGGGCTGTTGTCCTTAATAAACTCTTTTTCAAACTCTGTTGCGTCAAACCATCCTACTTTTTTTGCCATAGTTAATGATTTGGGAAAGGTTGGTTAAAAAAATAAAAGAAAAATAAGGTGGAGTATTAATGAGAGGTCCATCCACCGTCTACAGGAAGGTTTACACCGGTCACATAAGATGCTTCATCGGAAACTATAAACGCTGCAACGTTGGCGATTTCTTCCGGTTCAGCAACTCTTCCAAGAGGAGTATCCCCTAAAATATGGTTTCTGAAGTTTTCATCCGCCATAGCTTCCTCTATCATAGGAGTTCTTACAAAGCCTGGGCAGATAGAGTTGACGTTAACATTGTACTGAGCTAAATCATCTGCTACAGATCTTGTTAAGTTTACGACTCCTCCTTTAGCAGCATTGTATGCCGTAGCACCAACGTCTCCTACAAGACCATAAATTGAAGCAATATTTAGAATAGCTCCTTCAGTTTCTTTAAGGTGAGGTGCAGCAGCCATACATCCGTAAACTACTCCGTCAAGGTCGATAGATCTAATCATCTCCCACTCATCTTTTTCCATGTCCTCAATACTTGACATAGACCCTACTCCTGCGTTGTTAACAATGATATCAAGCTTTCCGTATTTTTCAACGGTTTCTTCAACAAGTTTATCGACTTCTTTTTTACTGGAAACATCGCACTTAATAAAAGTGCCACCGATCTTCTCAGCTACTTTTTCTCCTTTTTCAACGTTTATATCTGATACAACAACCTTAGCACCCTTTTCAGAGATTTTTTCCGCCATTGCCTTACCTATTCCGGAAGAACTCCCGGTGATAATAGCTACTTTTCCTTTCAAATCCATTTTTTCACCTAAAAAACATTTTGTTTAACCGTAATAAAAAGTTTTTAACAGGGCAAAAACACATATTTTTTTTAAACCGGTTGTAACAATTTACAGTTAGAGGTGTAAAATTTGGAAGGTGAAGTTAGTTTCTTCCACGACAAGAAGAAATACGGTTTTATAACACCTGAAGAAGGCGAAGACGATCTTTTCTTCCACATCAGTGATGTAGAAGGAGAGTCTATTTCTGAAGGTGACAAAGTAAATTTTGAAACAGAAGAAGCAGAAAAAGGTCCTAGAGCAGTTAAAATAACTCTAATGTAACCTTTTCGGACTTTTAGTTGTTCAAGGGTTAAACACCTTTGAACTCCTTTTTCTTTATAAATTTTTTTACAAAAATTCAGTAACGGATAGCTACTAAAATGTATCTTTTCAGTTTATTTTCGATTGAAGGAAAGGTTTAAAATTTTTACTGACGTAAACAAAATAAGGATGGATTACACACAACTCAGTAAACAACAGCTGATACAAGCCTTAGAAGAAGTTGAAAAAGAAGCTGTTAAACAGGAGAAAGAAGCAGAGAAATGGGAGAACATCGCTAAAAAAGTGAAAGCAGACTTTGAGAACTACAAAAAGAAACAGGATGATAGGAAGAAAAGGTGGCAGGAAAAAGCTGAGAAAGATTTGGCAAAACAACTAATCTCAGTGATGGACAACCTAGAAAGAGCAATTATGTCAGCAGAAGAAGATTCAGCGATACTACAAGGAGTTAAAATGGTTTCAGACCAGCTTTATGACACTTTAGAGAAAAAAGGTTTACAGAGGATTAATGCAGAAGGAGAAGAGTTCGATCCAAGGATACATAATGCAGTTGATGTCGTTGAACACAAGGAAGAAGACAACAAAGTGCTTGAAGAAAAACGGAAAGGTTATATGTACAACGGACAAGTTTTACGAGAATCACAGGTTGTTGTGGCAAAAAATCCGGATAAATAATATTAAACGTTCTAAAAATTTTTCAAAAATCAAATAGAAAGGTGTTACAAAATGAGCAAAATTGTCGGAATCGACTTAGGTACAACAAGAAGCGCAATCGCAACATACAAAGACGGAGAACCAAAAATTATCGAAAACAAAGAAGGAGACCGAGTCACACCATCAGTAGTGGCTTTTGAAAACGGTGAAAGACTTGTCGGAAAACCGGCTAAAAACCAGATGCTTACCAACCAGAAAAACACTGTGAAAAGCATCAAAAGACATATGGGAGAGGATTACAGTGTGGAGCTGGATGGTAAAGAGTATACTC
>JALDAI010000075.1 GCA_022729285.1 Candidatus Nanoanaerosalina archaeon | reverse complement strand
TGAGCCTGAAATATACAACGGCTTAGCAGGGTTTTACACATACGGACCTTCAGGAAAGCTTCTGAAAAACAAGTTAGAAAATGTTATAAGAGATGTTTTTAGAGATTACAAGTTTTATGAAGTAGAAGCGCCTATAATCATGCCTAAAAAGGTTTGGGAGGCTTCTGGACACCTTGAAACATTCGTGGATCCGATGGTTTTATGTTCGGATTGTGAAGGAAGTTTTAGAGCTGATAAACTTATTGAGGAAAAGACTAGTATCGAGACGGCTGACGGTTTTTCTGATGAAAAGATGTTGAAAATCCTTAACGATGAAAACATCAACTGCCCGAGCTGTGGCGGAAAGTTTAAACAAGAAATCCATGACTACAATCTAATGATGAAAACTTCTGTAGCCAATCAAGAGGCTTACAACAGACCTGAAACAGCTACAACCACTTATCTACCTTTCAAACGGTACTGGAGATACTTTAGGAAAAAACTACCTATGAAAGTGTTCCAGATAGGTAAGGCTTTCAGAAATGAGATAAGCCCTAGGCAACATGTTTTAAGAGGAAGAGAGTTTACACAGGCGGAAGGACAGATATTCGTGGATCCTTCCAAGAAGAATGACTGGGAGCAGTACGGCCGTATAAAAAACGATGTGCTACCTTTCTACCCTGAGGAGAACCAGGAAGGTAACAAGAAGGTTGAGAGAATAACTGTTGACGAGGCAAGAGAGAAAGGATATATTTCTTCCCAAGCATACTCTTGGAGCCTTGCTGTCACATACGATCTTTTCAAATCGATGGGTATTCCTGAGGAAAGGATGAGGCTTAGAGAACACAGCGACGATGAGAAAGCTCACTACGCTAAGGAGGCGTGGGATGTTGAGATCAATCTGAAAAGCTTTGGTTGGACAGAGGTCTGTGGTGTACACGACAGAACTGATTACGACCTTTCAAGCCATGATGAACACTCCCATGAAAGCCTTAAAGTTACAAACCAGGACGGTGAGAAGATAATCCCTCATATAATCGAGATAGCTTTCGGAACTGATAGACCGACTTTCGCCTTACTAGACATCTTTTTCGACGATGAATCGGGAGAACTTAACGTGCCGAAACATATTTCACCGCTTGACGCAGCTGTCTTCCCTCTTGTAAGTAAGGACGGGTTGCCTGAGATAGCTGAGGAGATCTACAGACAGCTTCATGAACAGAAGTTCGATGTTGAGTACGATGAAAGAGGTAGTATCGGTAAGAGGTATGCAAGAAACGATGCTAAAGGAACGGCTGTATGTGTAACTGTCGACTTTGATACAAAAGACGAGGACACTGTTACAATGAGGGATAGAGACTCTGAAGAACAAGTAAGAGTTAAGATCTCTGAGTTAGCCGGAAAACTTGAGGAGTGGCTCTACACAGACGTTGATTTCCAGGATTTAGGGGAGACGTTTTAACAGACAGTTCTCTCTAAAACCTTGTTTTTTTATTTATATGTTACAATTGTGAGTTATGGCCGAATGTTCTGAATGCGGTGAACAGGTATCGATGCCTTTCCGCTGTAAGTTTTGTGGTGAAAAGTTTTGTTCAGAGCATAGACTGCCGGAAAACCATGAATGTGAAAAGATGGGAGAGTACTTTGAGCAGAGAGAGGATAACAAAATAATGTATGATGTTATGAGGGAAGAGGCTGAGTACAGGAAGTCTGGTAAAAATGTTGGAAAAGGTAAGAAAAAAAGTGTTTTCAAAAAAGCAGGTGATAAAGTGAAAGAGTTTTTAGATCCTCAGGAAGACGTTACAGGGTACAGTACAGGTTACCAGAGAGAAAACCCTGCCTTTTCATCGATAAAGTCTTCTTTCCCTGAACAGGCTACTTTCATCCTTTTAGGACTTATAATCATTGGCTTTGTTTTACAGAACACCGTTCCAGGGTTCTTCGATCTTTTCAAACTAGTTCCGGAACAGGCTTTTACACAGCCTTGGAGACTGATAACTCCTATATTTGTACACGGGGACTTGTTCCACCTCTTTGTAAACGGTATTGTGTTATACTTTTTCGGTGCTGAGCTCGAGTACAGAATAGGCACTAAAAGGTTTTTGAAACTGTTTTTCACAGCAGGTATCTTAGCTTCAGCAGGTTACTCGCTTTACATGACCTACATTTTAGGATCTACTACACCGGCTGTCGGAGCTTCCGGAGCTATTTACGGAGTATTTGCTGCTTTAGCAATTTTAGCTCCTGAGATAAGAGTTTTAGCGTTCTTCGTTATACCGATGGGTATAAGAACTGCTCTAGTATTTTTCGCGCTGTTCGATCTTTTCCTACTGACGCAGCCAGGATCGCCTATAGCAAGTATCGCACACCTTACAGGACTTGTAGCAGGTGTTTATTACGGTTGGAAGATTAGGAAAAAAGGTAGTTACCGTAGAAAGTACAACTTTTTCTAACCCTTTTTATTTTTGTTCGGTTGAAACCTAACCTTGGACAAATGTTTATAAATAAAGTTTATTCTCTTGTTTAATGTTATGAAAGATAAAACAAATTTTGTAAAAACAGGTTTTTTAGTTGCTCTAATTTTTTCATTGAGCATAACAGGTTTCGCAGCGGTAAATGTTGGAGATAGTATCTACACCAACTTAGAGTTACGGACTGAACAGTTTACAGAGAGTTATGAATCAGTTATTGAGTCCGAAGAAGAGATGAATGAGTACTTTGGAGAGTATGACCAAGAAATCGATTTTTCACAGGAAAAAGTAGCGATAATCGCTTTAGGTCAGAGAAGTACCGGAGGCTACAGTATAGAAATCACAGGGATAGAAGAGACTGAGGACGAAGTTATTTTAACTTATGAAGAAAGAGCTCCTGAAGGGATGGCTACTCAGGCGTTAACCTATCCTTCAAAGGTTGTGTCTGTTGAAACAGGAGAAAGAAACCTTGTTTTACAGCAATCAGACAGTGATGAAGTAGACGGTTCAGAGATGGATGGCATAACTGATGATGAAGAATCAGAAGTTGTCGATGAAGAAATCGGAGAGTATGAAGGATTTTTCGGAAGAGTTTTCAGCTTTTTCACAGATCTCTTCTAACCTTTTC
>JALDAI010000105.1 GCA_022729285.1 Candidatus Nanoanaerosalina archaeon | reverse complement strand
AGTTGAGAACACAGGAAACGTCGAGGCAGAAGAAAACATCACTATCACAATTGGTGAAACCGAGTTTACCTCAACAGTACAACTTGAACCAGGAGAAACGCAAGAGTTAGTGGAGCAACACTACCTAGACGTAGAAGGCGAGCACCCGATTACAGCAGGAGACTTTTCAGCCCAGCTACAAGTTACAGAAGGAACAGCCGGAGGAGGCTCAATGTTCTGGTTAATCCTTTCAGCATTAGGACTTATTCTGATAGTGGGAGGAGTTTTCTTATCAACACAGATAGATTTCGAAAGCAGACTTGACCAGAGCAAAGAGATGTTCGACCAGATAATGGAAAAAATCAACGACAACGAAGACAGTGAAAACAAAAGCGGAGGCAGTAAGAAAGAAAGGGGTGAAGAGAAAATCGTTAAGAAGAAAATCACTTTCAACAAGGTAGAAGACTGATCTAATCAACGTCGTACTTCTGCCTTAACCTATCTATTTTATCTTTTTCATAACCCGTAGCAGCCTCAGGTAGAAGAAACTTTTTCTTAGTAGCGTCCTCATCGATGTCCTTTACAACCCTTCCAAAAACTTTTTTGACCTCAGTACCTGCTAAGTAGTTAGCAGAAAAAAGAATTCTCGACTCAATACTTTCAGGATAAGGAAGACCCTTAGGTCTGTGGCTTCTAACAGCATCTCCAACAGTGTTAGCATCCTTATTATCCACACCGATACCTCTTAGATAATTCGTCGCAGCCCTTGCAGATGCAACATGGTATCTCTCACCATTGTAACCAGTATCAGGATGGTGTAGGAACTGTAGCCAAGCAGCAGCTATAACACAGTTCTTATCAGCCTCCTCATAATTCTCCAACAAGTACTCAGCTTTTTCAACCAGCTTCTCAACCTTGTTCCTGACAAAGTGTTTAGGATACCTCTCCCTACAGTAAGAAACCGTCTCCTCAAGCTTAGACTCTTCCATAAAAGGTTGTAGGTTCCGCTACTTTAAACAGTTTTTTACCAAAAAATTCAGCGTTCCTTCTTAATTTTCTTCAGCCTTTCAAGGTACTCCTCCTCAGAAATAAGGCCTTGGTCAAACTTTTTATCAAGCTCCCGGATCCTTGAGTCACTTTGGCCATAACTAGTAGAAATATCACCGCCGATCCTATCAGACCCTTCACCCTTCCTCTCCTTAACTTTCCCAAGCAGGTTTCTAAACTTTAAAACCAAAGAAACAACGAGAAGGATGACAACAGCAAGCTGCACAACGACTACGCCTATATCACTTACCTCAAAGCCTAGTAAATCAAATACATCCCTTATGAAAACTAACACAATGAGAAGAAGAACATAAAAAAACACTTTGTAAAAAACAAAACCGGTATTATTCCTATTACTCATAGATAAACCCATACTACCACAAAGAAATTAGTTTTATACACTTTAAACTTTTTACTTTGTAAAGATAAATAAGTATAACAGTGTTATATCTAGATTAATTAAATTAAATAATTAAACAAAAAAAACCGAGGGAAGCAGCTCCATTTTTGTATTATTGGAGGTTTTACCTTGGTGCGCGAGCCCTCTTCTAAAGGACTAACCACCCCTGCGTCCCTCGGTAAAAAATAATTTATCACCTTCCTT
>JALDAI010000002.1 GCA_022729285.1 Candidatus Nanoanaerosalina archaeon | reverse complement strand
TCCTTTGACCACTACTGTTTTTTCATAAACCATCGAGAGTTTTTGTAAAAAGTTTTCAACTTCTTCGTTCTCTTTCTTGTTCCTACCTGAAAAGGAGTGTTTCAGGTCTCCGTCTATAATTAGTTTTTCAGCATCTGTAGACTCTTTTATATCCTCTAACTCTTCTAAAACTTTTTCGGACTGGATCCGTGGCATTAGAACTCCTGACATAGTCTGCGATATCTCAATACCTATATGGAGGTCGGAGACAACTACTGCAGCTAACTCATCGATATAGACGCATGGAAAATTGTTAACTGTGCTAAACTTTTCTAAAAATTCCATTTTAATTTCTAAGCTGTTTTTATCGGTTTTTCACAACAGTATAGGGAGTAAAAGGGTTAGTATGAAAAGCGCTACTCCTACTACTGATATCTTTTTAGCCAAAGTATCCCACTCAGGCTTGTACTCGTTGATAACTTCTGAAACCATCCAGCCTCCGTCTAACGGAATGATTGGTAAGAGGTTTGCGACTGCTACTCCTGAATGTATGATGAATAGGAACAACATCAGCTGTAGGAAGTGGTACGATGCTGTTTCAAAAGGTTCAAAAGCAGGTGTGACCTCTGATTCTGGCATGATGCCGAAGCCGAAGTATCCTCTAGGCCGGTAGTTTTCTAGTATTTCTCCCATCTCTTGTTCGGCTCTTTCTTCTAAAACGCCTTGTTCCTGCACCCAGTTCCACCTTGCGTACCTTGTTTCATCGTTAGGGTTTATAAAGACGTCTTGAACCTTCATGTAATTCTCTAAACTTCCTGAAACTCTTTTCTCAAGGGAAACGGCTAATTTATCTAGCGGTGCCGGTTCATAAGTAGCATTAGTATCTAAAAAGGTTTCTCCAGCGGTTCCGTTTATACTGAAGTCTGAGCTGTTGAACTTTCCGCTTATTTCAAGTGTCTGGTTGGGCGTTATGCCTGAGGTAGCTTGCTGAAAGTCTCGTGAATGACGTACTTCCTGTCCGCCTATGCTCTGTATGACCATTCCTTCTTCTAATCCTTGTTCTTGAGCAGGGGAGTTGTTAGCAACGGTTGATATCCTAACTCCGTTGTGCTCGTACATCCCTATTATCTCTCTCTGCCCTGTCTCTGCTGTAGTAATTGAAAACAGAAGTACCACGATTAACAGTGCGAAACAAAGGTTGGACCAGCTACCTGCTGCTAAAACTCTTAACTTTGAAAGAGCAGGACCTTCTCCCCATGGGTTGGTGGAGCTTTCTTCTTCTCCGTCTTCTTCCTGTTTTTTCTCAGGCAACATCTCCTCTCCTTCAGGCTCTACGAAGGCTCCGGGAAGTATCGCTAAGAGAAGCCAACCGACTGACTTGATATTAAATCCTTCGTTAACTCCTACTATCCCGTGAGACATTTCGTGGACAACCATAACTGATGCAACTCCGATTATCCAGTACCAGAAAGGTATGAAGAAAACTCCTGGAGACATAGACGGTGTTTCTGAAACTGTCGGTAGTACAAGCCCTACTGCTGGTTCAAGGCCTGCTTGGAACAGTGTGTTGACAACGGAGTGTAAGAGGAAGAGGAAACCGAAAACGGTTACTACTAGTGAAAGGTATACTCCAACGGTTGACCAAACCTTGAAGAATCCTGAAAACCTTTCTGCAATTCTTTTAATGAGCTCTATACCTTTTTTAGTTCTTCTAAGAAATAATAAGCCGTGTCTTTCGATGTTTTCTCTGTCTTTCCACAAAAATGCTATTAAGAACAGTACAAAGACTAGAATAGTTATCTGGTGCGTTGTCAGTATTTCTGAGAACATTAAACTTTCTTTCTTTTTTTTAGTTATAAAAAGGTGTTTGTCATTTTTTTTCTCAAACTTCTTCCAAAAAGTTGTAAACTCTTATAATTTTTAAGAAACAACCAAAGTTTTTATGGAACAGCCAATTTTTTGGTCGGATCAGTTAGCTTTTGGAATAACTCACAAGTTCAGTGAGAGGGACAAACACACATGCGCAGCAGGAGTATCTCCTTCAGGGCTTGTACACGGAGGACACCTTAGAGAGGTTTTAACAGTTGATTTTGTTGTTAAATCTCTTAAAAAGATGGGAGAGGACGTCAGGTTTATCTACTCCTGGGATGACTACGATAGATTTAGGAAGGTTCCGGCCAACGTACCTGATGAGTGGGAGCAGTATATAGGGCTTCCTCTGACAAAGGTCCCTGATCCATGGGGCTGCCACGACTCTTATGCACACCACTTTGAGAAAAAGTTCGAGGAGTCTGTGGAGGATATGCACTTAGACATAGAGTTCATCAGTCAGACTGAGATGTTTGAAAAATCGGAATACGCAGATCTTATAAAAAAGGCTTTGGAGAACAAGGACAAGATAATAGAGATACTGAACAAGTACCGAAAAGAGCCATTAGAAGATGGCTGGCTGCCTATAAGAGTTTACTGCAGAGACTGCAATATGGATGAAACAGTTGTTGAAGAGTACACAGGAGGATACAACATTGTCTACAGCTGTGAGAACTGTGGAAACCATGAAGAAATAGACTTCAAGGAAAACGACTCTGTAAAACCTCCTTGGAGAGTAGACTGGCCTATGCGATGGTTTTATGAACAAGTATCGTTTGAGCCAGGAGGTAAAGAACACTCTGTGCACGGCGGCTCCAGAACTACTGGTGAAGAAATTGTTAAACAAGTTTACGGAGAGAATGCACCTGTTTACCAGATGTACGACTTTGTAACAACTGCTTCCGGTCAGAAAATAAGTAGCAGCAGTGCTGAAAACATTTTCACGGTTGATGATTTGAAAGAGATATACTCTCCTGAAATGATAAGGTTCCAGTTCACTGAGACAAAGCCTAACAAGGAGTTCGTCATACCTTTTGATGAAAACGTTGTGCAGAGATACTCGAAGTTCGACCGTGTTGAAGACGTATACTTCAACCCTGAAAAGGAAAGTAATGAAAAGAAGAGAAAACACCTCAAAAGGGTTTATGAACTAGCTGTAGTAGATATACCTGAGGAACAGCCTGAAAGACCTCCTTTTGATCACTTATCTCTCCTTGCTCAGACAAGGTCTAGGGACGAATGGGATACAGGAGTTATAGAGTCTCTAAGAAAGACAGGCCATGTTTCGGATAACCTTTCCGAGGAACAGGTAGATCTAATCCTTGAAAGACTTGAAAAAGCGTTTAACTGGGCTAGAAAGTACGCTCCTGAAAAATATGTTTACAAGATAAGCGAGGAAGTTCCTGAAGAAGTGAAGGAACAGTTAACAGAGGAGCAGTCTAAGGCTATGAGAAAAATTGCTGAAGCTCTAAGAAACGAAGATTTTGAAAGCAGCTCCGATCTTGACGACAGGCTTTTCGGCTTAAAGGATGAAATAGGTCTTGGGACCAAGGAGTTCTTCCAAGCTGCTTACAGATGCCTTCTAAACCGTGAGAGAGGTCCTAGACTTTCAAACTTTATACTAGGAGTTGGCGAAGAAAGGATTGCTGAGGTTTTAGAAACGGTTTAAAACCGGTTAAAGAGAACAATGGAGGATAAGTATTACTCGATAAAGATAAGCTGTATACTGGTTTTCATATACCTACTACAGCTTATAGCGCCGGAAATAACTCAGGTTTTAGGTTTTAGGGCTGCTAAGTTCCCTACAAACTTTTTCTCTATTTTCACCTCGTTCTTCATACACTCTGTATCGGATTATATGCACCTTATAAACAACTTGTTCTTCCTAGCTATTTTCGGGACTCTTTTAGAGTATTATATCGGTTCAAAAAAGTTTTTACTGTTCTACATTTCAGCAGGATTATTCGCTAACCTTTCAGCGTTTATACATTATCCTAACTCTCTAGTTTTAGGAGCTTCAGGCGCAATTTCAGGGATTATATCGTTTTTAGCGGTTTTAAGGCCTAAACAACTAGGTATTTTTTGGGGAGCGCCTCTTCCTATGTGGGTTGTAGGTCTTTTATGGTTCACAACTAACTACCTCTCAATAGGGGCTAACGCAGGTATAGCGTTTGAAGCACATCTTTACGGGCTTTTTTTCGGTTTTATCGTTGGCATAATTTTTAGAAAGCCTTCCTTACATAAGGAAAACGTTGAGAAAGAAATATTTGTGACTGAGAGAGATATTAGGGAGTGGGAGAAAGAGTATATGGAGGGTTAATCCTCCAGCCAATCGTCTACATCTAACTCTTCTTCATCTTCTAAACTGCTTTTAGAACTTCTTCTCCTAGATCTACGCTTCCTTCTTTCATCTCTTGAATCCTGGTCTCTTTTCCTAGATCTTCTTGGTCTATCACGTTTATCTCTTTTATTTGGTTCTTCGCCACCGCTTTTCCTCTCAGCTCTTTTTTCTCTAGGCTTTTCTACCGGTTGTTTCCTTTGTTCTGCTGCTGCTTGTGCTTTCTCCTGCTTCTGCTGGGATATCTCCTCAATATACTTCTCGATGTTTACTCCTTCCTCCTTAAGGCTTTTAGCATGCTTTTCAATAAGGGAGTTAACTATCTGTAGAAGCCTTGCTAACTCGTTCTGTTCGTTTATAAGTGATTCAAGAGCGCCTTTATGGTAACCGATTTTTTCTTTACCTTCCATAACTGTTCACAGAAAACATGTACAACCGGAGTTAAATAAAAGTTGAGAAATCCTTGTTTAGAAATAATTTTTATCTCAGGAAAAATGAGGCGGATCAGAAGTAGACCTCGTCCTGACCCTTCTTTGTCTGAATATCCCACAGCTTCTTGTAATACCCTTCTTTTTCAAGTAGTTCGTAATGATCGCCTTTCTCAACTATCTTACCATCTTTCATAGCCACTATCTTATCAGCTATCCTTGCTGTGCTTAAATCGTGCGCTATTATAAGCGCTGTCCTATCTTTTATAAGGTTCTTTATAGCGCTCTGGATTTTTAGCTCTGTTATGGCATCTACATTACTTGTTGCTTCGTCAAGTATCAGTATAGGAGAGTCTTTTAGTATCGCTCTAGCTATCGAAATCCTTTGTTTCTGTCCTCCGCTAAGTCTTACTCCGTCCTCGCCTACAACTGTTTCGTAGCCGTTCTCAAGCTTGTTTATGAACTCATCTGCTGCTGCTAGTTTAGCAGCTTCTTTTATTTCTTCCTCGGTTGCATCAGGGTTTCCGTATCCTATGTTGTTGATAACTGTGTCGTTGAAAAGGAATGAGTTCTGTGAAACCGTGCTTATAGAGTCCCTTAGGCTTGCCATCGTAATATCTCTGATATCGTGTCCATCAACTTTAACAGAGCCTTTGTTAACTTCGTAAAACCTCATCAAAATGTTGGTCAAAGTTGTTTTGCCTGAACCGCTCTCACCTACCAGCGCTATGTTCTGTTTAGGCTCTATTCTCAGGTTGATGTTTGACAAGGCTTCTTCTGTACTGTCGTAACAGAAATAGACGTCTTCGAATTCGATACTTCCTTCTACAGTATCCCTTCCTAGCTGTACTTCTCCTTTGTCCTCTATCTGTAAGGGCTCCTCAAGTATGCCGAAAACTCTTGCAGCTGATGCTGCAGCTCTTTGGTAGGAGTTGCTTAACCATCCAAGCATCTTAGCAGGGTTGTAAAACTTCCAGATGTATCCGTTAAATGCTACTAGGATACCTAGGGATATTGTGCCTTCGATTACCTGTCCTCCTCCGAAAAATATTATCAGTACGGATCCTAGTGAGATAAGGAATGATAAGGCCGGGAAGAACTTCGTCCACATATCTATGGACTCGAAGTTAGTGTTTCTATACTTGTTACTCACATCTTCAACTCTTTCTTTTTCGTAAGACTCTCTTCCAAATCCTTTTATCACTTCGATACCTGAAATATTCTCGTCTAACTTGGAGTTAACGTCGCTGACAGACTCTCTAACCTCGTCCCATTTTGGTCTTATCTTTTTAGCGAACTTCAATGTCATCAAACCGATTATAGGGATAGGCCATATAGCGATAGCTGCTAATCTCCAGTCCATCCAGAAAAGCACTCCGCCTATTAAAACAAACATTAGGGAGTTACGAACAATATCTCTCAAAGTATGTGATAAAAACCGTTCTAAACGGTTTGTGTCGTTTGAAAGCTTAGACATCATCTTTCCTGTTGTGTTTTCATGGAAGAAACTTATCGATAACTGCTGTAAGTGTTCGTAAGTATCTACTCTTAATTTATAGACTGTGTCCTGTGCGTACTTGAATAAAAAGTTGTTTTGGAAGTAGTCGAAAAGAGATCTAAAACCGTAGACTCCTATTAGGGCGCCTCCGATGATGTATAATAGGTCGTTGTTACCTAAGGCTATGGCATCGTCTATGGCTATTTTAACAAGGTAAGGCGGGAAAAGATCGAAAACAGAAGCTATAACTGCTGCTAAAAGACCTAAAGCCATTTTTTTCTTATAGGTCAGGCTGTATTTTATTAGTCTCTTTATAGGATTATCTATCCGTTCCTTTTGTTCTTTAAGCAGGTTTTCATTATTGTTGGCCATAGAAATTATATTATAGTTACAAACTTTTTTGAATATGCCTTAAAAAAGGGTTTTGTCAGAATAATTGGGTAGAAAAAATCAGATTTATAAATTTTAACTGTGTTGTTTTGTTAGAAAGGTTGCCGGGGTAGCTTAGTAGGTAGAGCGCCGCGCTGTTAACTTAGCTTATCTGTTTAAAAAAAGACAGTTACGCGGTGGCCGCAGGTTCGAGCCCTGCCCCCGGCGCTTCAACTTTTCAACAAAAGTATTTTCTTTAATAGATGTAAGGAAAAAAGTAAAATCGGAGAGGAAATTATTTTATGCCATTAACTAAAAATTTGTTTCCAAGGTGTTGTTATATATGTTAAGTATTTTGTTAAGCTTTTTAACCGGAGCGGTTTTTACGCTTCTCACTGTCGGCCTGGTAAAGATGGTAACGCTTTACAAGTTCCACAGACAGGTTTTGCAAGAAGTCAACTCTGAGGTCTCTTTTATTCACAGTATGGTTGACAAGAAAGTTAATGGGAGCGAGGGAGAGTATATGGAAGACTTTGAACTTATGCTTCCTGATGGAGCTTACAAAAAAATAGTTGGTTCAGGTCTAAATGTTTACCTAAGGAAAAATGCTATGAAAACGCTAAACAACGTTTATTCAGGGGTTAGTATCCTTAATGATGTTTTTGAAAGTAATGAGCAGTTCGATATACACAAAGTTTACTCCTTAGTGAACGAACTCGCTAAGCACTCGCTTAAAGCTTCTAAAGCAACGGAGTTTGAGCTTGAGAAAGGGGTTTACTCTTCTTTCGCTAATTTTGTAAGGTTCCATGTAAAGATGGTTGGTATCAAGTAATTTTTCGGAACAGAAATAAAATAGGTTTATAATATGTCTTTATTAAAAAAGTTTTATGGCATTAGACTTTGATAGTTCAAATGTTCTATACTTTTTCGGAGCTCTCTTAGGAGTTGTAACATTAATTTATTTCTCACAACAGTTCGTATTCCAGCTATCGCCTACTGTAAGAATTCTACTTCTAGGAGTTTTATCAGCAGCTTTCTTCCTTTCAGGCAATTATCTCCATTCGGAAGATCTAGGCAAGTTCTTATACATTTTATCAGCAGGTTCATACATTGTAGCTGTGGTTTACGGGATATCGAGGTTTGATCCATCTCAAAACATGGTTTTAATTATTTTATTCGTGTCATCTGTTCTTTTGATGTCTTTAGGACATTTAGTAAATGCTAAGAAGAGCTTTATGAATAAAAAGTTTCTGAAGATCGCTCTGATTATTTCTTTAACAGTCTTTTTAGGATTGGTAGCGTTAGATGTTTTTGGTGGAGATGTGGAAAGACGGTTAGAACTATCTGAAACCGTTAATTTTACAGAGGAAGGTTTATCAGAGAATTTAGGTTATATAGAGTTTTCTAACAATTTTTTGTTTTCAAGGGAGTACAGAGTTCCTTCTTTAAACGGATGTATTTTTTATCCTGGTGAGTTGGAGGACGGATCAAATGTTAATATCATGCCTAGAGAGTTTACAGGTCGTTCCGGTATTTTACGTGGAGGAGAAAGCAAGGAAACTGTTTTAGATGCTAGGTACAGGCAGATAGGTGTTGAAAACGGTGTTGATATAGGCAGTATACCGGTTGAGTTCGCAGAGTCTTGTCCTGAAAGTTATGGTTCTAAGAAGCTTTTTGTTTATTTTTCTGAAGAAGAGAGCAGTATCCCTGAACCTAGGATTAATTAGTTAAAAAAGTTTTTTTGGAGGAAGGGGTTTTAACCCTACCTTACATGAGCTGTGTCGGATCTTGTGTAGTCCTGGATCTCTGACTCGGTGAACCATAGAGAGATTTCTTCCAAAGCTTCCTTTTTCTCTCCTGAAGCATGGATAAGGTTTTTTACAGCAGTTCCTTTGTCGTCTGCGTGTGCGTAACCCATGTGTGCAAAATCTCCTCTGATTGTTCCAGGCCTTGCATCTTTCGGTGAAGTGCTTCCAACAAGTTTTCTGATGTTTTCCACAGCGTTCACTCCTTCCCAGACCATTGCTATTACAGGGCCTTCCTGCATAAAGTTTTTCAAGCCTTCATAGAAGTCTTTGTCTACGTGTTCTGAGTAATGTTTCATCAACAGCTCATCATCTGCTGTAACCATTTTCATAGCTACAAGCCTCATACCGGCTCTCTCCAACCTATGGAGGATCTGTCCGGTTATTCCTCTCTGAACTGCGTCAGGTTTAAGTGCTACAAACGTTCTTTCTAAGTATTCTGTCATTTTATCACCTAATATCTTCCCATTTATGTGCTGATGGACTCATCTCGTCGCATGGAAGTAATGTGAACTCCTCATAATCGTTATACCATTCGTTACATGTTTTGTTGTTGAACTCTGCTGTATCCGCCCACTCGGTACCTTCTAAATCGTTGTCCTCACACAAGTTGTAGGCCTGTACATTACACCTTGCTTCTGCTTTTCTGTACTCTTCTGCATTTTCTGGATCGTAACATTCAGTATCTCTGTACCTGTACCCTATACAAACCTCTCCTGCCTCAAAACCTGCGCAATCAATAGATGTATCGCAGAAACCTATGTCAAGAGCTTTTTCTTCTGTTATAAGTAGGTTATTAACTGCAGAAACTCCGACTAGGATAAGCAGGATGATTAACAAGTATTTTATATCTTGGTCCATCAAAGAATATTTGAGGATTAACTGTTAAAAATCCTTTTCAACTTAGATAGTTTTTTTGTAAACAGCTGTTACCGGACTGCTCAGATTATTAACGGTAGATAAAAAATTTTTAGTTATGTGATGTTATGGAGATAGGTACTGTTGAAGGCGCTGTGAACACGGAAAACTTCCGTTTCGAGGCGCATAGGGATGTTGAGAAGTTTGACTTCGTTACTGTTAAAGCTAACACTGAAGAAGCTGATTGGCTTTTAGCACAGATAAACGAGGTTGAGAAGAAACCATTTGAAGAAGACGGTGTTAAAAGGTATAAAACAGTTGCAAGCGCCTCAATAATAGGCTACCGTTATAAAGGTATGTTGAAAAAGCCTAGATCGGTCATAGAACCAGATTCAATAGTTTATTATGCTGATCAGACCTTGATATCAGATGTTTTAGGTCTCGATGAGAACGGGTTATACCTCGGACACCTTGTCACAAACCCGGATATAAAGATTTTTCTGGACTCTGAAGAGCTTTACAAACACTTTGCGGTTTTAGCGAAAACAGGTTACGGTAAGAGCTACACGGTTTCTGTAATGGTTGAGGAGTTAGTTGAGAAAGGATACCCTGTAGTTGTTATAGATCCTCACGGAGAGTACGGAAGCATAGGTTTTGAAAACGATGAATTAAATGATGAGATGAAAGAAAGGTTCGGGG
The DNA here is from genome assembly GCA_022729285.1 of Candidatus Nanoanaerosalina archaeon. Taxonomy (GTDB): domain Archaea; phylum Nanohalarchaeota; class Nanosalinia; order Nanosalinales; family Nanoanaerosalinaceae; genus Nanoanaerosalina. Next base: position 16,903 of record JALDAI010000002.1, on the reverse strand, counting down.
TGGAGCCGAAGTCTTACCCTGTTAAAGAGTTCTCTCCTAATACTGAGCTTAACGAAAACGCTGAAAAGCTTGGTTTCTCATCTAAAAACCTTTCGGCTAAAGAGATACAACAAGTGGTTCCTACAAACCTTACTAATTCCCAGATGGGAGTTCTCTACACCGCTTTAAAAGATCTTAAAGAAAGGGATGTGTACAACTTTGAGGATGTCATTGAGAAATGTATGCAGCAGGACTCAAAGGCTAAGTGGAACCTTGTAAATATTTTGGAGACGGTTAAGGAGTCGGGTATCTTTGATGAAAACCCTACAGGGCTACACAACTTAGTTGAAAGAGGTCGAGCGTCAGTTATAAACCTTAGAGCGGTTGATCCGGAGAACCAGGAGATCGTTGTTTACAAGCTGGCTAAAGAAATGTTCGAGATGAGAAAAAGAGGGGAGTTAGATCCTTTCTTCATGGTTATAGAAGAAGCTCACAACTATGTTCCTGAAAAAGGGATGGGCAAAGCTGTGTGCTCCGATATATTAAGAAAAGTGGCCTCTGAAGGCCGTAAGTTCGGCTTAGGTATAGGGGTTATCAGTCAGAGACCTGCAAACGTTGCTAAAAACATTCTTTCCCAGTGTAACACCCAGCTGATACTAAGGGTTACAAATCCTAACGATTTGAAAGCTATTGCTAAAAGCTTTGAAGGGGTTACAAGTCAGGTTAAAAACTCGATAACTGGACTTCAAACCGGTGTAGGATTAGTTTTAGGAAAGGAGTATCCTATATTGACTAATATAAGGCCTAGGAAGTCCTTACACGGAGGTTCAACTCAGACGCTTGATCTTGACATAAGCGAAGACGAAGGTTCTGAGAAAAAGTTATCTGAAAAAGCTGAGAAAGCTCCTGGAATTTCTGACAGCTTCGATGAAGGCGAGTTTGTGAAGATTAAGGAGGACGATGATGAAGAGGTTGAGGAAGAGTTTGAAACATTAGAGGATCCAGATGAAGAAGTTGCTGAAAAAAGCATACAAAAAACTTCTGATAAAGAGGCTGAAGGCTCTGAAAACAGTTTAAGTAGTATAAAAGACGGTGTAGATGTTTACAGCCCTCCTGTCAACATTATGCAGGTCGACAAGTTCCATGATGGTAAAAAAGTTCTTTACCCTATATGGCATGTTTCTTTAAAGGTAGGAGAGGTAGCTGTTGACGGAGTTACCGGCGAAATATCTGACAAGGACTTAGGCATCACTGAGACTGCTGAAAAAGTTTTAAACGCTGTGAAATCGCCTAGTTCTAAGGGTAAAATCTCTAGAAAAACCGGTTTATCCCTTACAAAAGTCAACAATATGTTAGAACAGCTTGAGGAGATAGGGCTGGTTGAGAAAGACGGTAATCTTTACAGTGACTCAAGAACTTTTGTCAAATCAGGGATTGAAACTGTTGAGAAAGAAGGTCTAAGTATCGTAGATGAAAAACTCTCTGAAAAAAAGGCTTTAAAGGTAGCTAGAAAGCGTTTTGATTCGGAAGTTGAAGATGTTAGACTGGTTTATAAAATGTTTTACAGAAAAGGAGAGGACGTCTTTGATCCTTACCTTGGGGAGGAGATATGATCTCTCCATATTTTTTTAACTGTTAAAACTTAGTAATTAGTTACGGCTAGGAAAGGGTCGTTGGTCTAGCCTGGTTAGGACGTCGCCTTGACGTGGCGAAGCTCGGAGGTTCGAATCCTCCACGACCCATTTAATCTGTTTCTAAAAACTTTTTGGTTTATAAACAAATTTTTATAAGGATTGTAGTACAAGTGTATAAAATATCAAGCTTTCTGTTGTGATACTTTTTTAACAAAAAAGAACCCATTCTAAAAGGTGGATGGGAGATTTTAAACAGGTTTTGGTATTAAGAGCTGATTTAGGCATGAGCGAAGGAAAAAAAGTTGCTCAGGCCTGCCACGCAAGCATCGGGGCTTATGAAAAATCGGCTAGAAAGTATAAGAGAAAGTGGAAGAAGTTGGGCAGTAAGAAGGTAGCATTAAAAGTAGGTAGTAAAGAAAGCCTTTTAGAAATCTTCCAAAATGCTAAAGATAGAGGGCTTCCGGCATACCTTGTTAAGGACGCTGGGAGGACGGAGATAAAATCAGGATCTCCAACATGTTGCGGGATAGGCCCTGCTAAAGAAGATGAGATAGACAGTATTACCGGAAGCTTGAGTATGTTGTGATAATTATGGTTGAAGAGAAATTACCTGAATGGTCTTACCTCTCCGATACGAGAGGGATTGGAGGAAAGATTAAGGAACAGATAGATGATTTTATAGTAACTGAGAAAGCCAGCCACGAAGTGGGTGAAGGCGATGATCTTATAGTAAAAGTTACTAAGCACAACATGACTACTTTAGAAGCTGTTTATGAGCTTTCAAAGATACTACATGTTTCTAGAAAAAGGTTTGGATACGCCGGTAACAAGGATAAAAGAGCTGTAACTACTCAGTACATGTCGATTAACGGTGTATCTGAAGAAGACCTTGAAAGAGTCTTTATGCCGGATATAGATATAGAGATTATAGGTAAAGGTAATAGGATTACTTTAGGTAACTTAGATCACAACGAGTTTGAAATAGTTGTTAGAGGAATCAACTTACCTGAGGAACATATTGAGAAACGTATAACAGGTATAACAGAAGAAATTGATGGAAAGTTTCCTAACTACTTTGGAAAACAAAGGTTCGGTTCTACAAGACCGATAACTCACCAGGTAGGCCGTCATATACTGCGAGGAGATTATGAAGAAGCTGTCTGGACGTATATTGCTAAGCCTTACGAAAAGGAACATGAGAAGGTTAAGAAAGTAAGAAAAGATCTTTGGGAAAAAAGAGATCCTGAAAGAGGGGCTGAAAGGTTCCCATCACAGTACAGGTATGAGAAAAACCTTTTGTACCACCTAGCTAACAAGGAAGGAGACTACTTAGGAGCTATAAAAAGACTTCCTCAAGGATTACAGAAGCTCTTTATCCACGCCTACCAGTCATATGTGTTTAACAAAGCTCTTAGCTACATGTTAGAAGATGGTGTCGATGACAAAGATGTTGAGCTACCTTTAGTAGGCTACAAAACAAATATCTCTGATGACAAAGCAGGGAGAAAGATCAAAGAAGTATTAGAAGAAGATGAAGTATCGCTTGAAGACTTTAAACTCAGGGATTTAAAGCATTTAAGAGTGGAAGGAGAGTACAGAGAATGTTTCAAAGAAGTAAAAGACTTCAAAGTACTTGAAATCGGTAAAGATGATCTGAACATCAACAAAAACATGGTTAAGGTTTCTTTCGGTCTTAACAAAGGAACTTATGCAACAGTATTCCTTAGAGAGTATATGAAGAATTAAACCTCTAATAAATTTTAGATTTCAACAGTATGTGGTTCAAAAATCAGGGTTTATCGGATAAAGGTCGAATAATTTTTCTAATCGCCCTGTTAATTCTTTTCGCTTTTTCAACAATCTTTTTAGCTTCAAACTTAATGCTTGAATGGGATGAAGGATCTTTTCTTACAAATGCACAACACTTCCAAGAACCGGGCTACAACTTTGAAAGCGGACGTCCCGCATTAATATCTATTATTGTATCTATATTATGGAGTTTCACAGGGGAAAGTGTTTTAGCGGCCCGTGCTGTTTCAGTATTTTTCGGTGCTTTAACTTTAATAATTTTTTACAAAGTATGCCAACACTTTTTTGAAAAACCTCTCCTACCAACCTTTTTCCTAGGATTATCGCCAATATTCCTTTTATGGTCTTCAAGGATTATGACAGATATACCTGCTTTAACGATGTTTTTATCCGCTTATCTAGCTTTTTTGAAGAAAAAACACTTGCTTGCAGGGGTTCTAATCAGTATTACAGCAACTTTCAGGTATGTTTTCGGAGTATTAGCAGTTGCATTCTTCCTAGCCTACGTTTTTGATAAAAACAAGGGAGTTACTGATACATCAAGTTTTGTTTTAGGAGGTTTTTTAGGAGCTTTACCTTTCTTTATCTACAGCACCATGTACTACAACAGTTTCCTAGGTAAAATGATACTTTACACCACTCAGGTATCGGAGTGGACCGGATCAGGGTTCTTATCCTCGTTCAACTACAACCTTGAAATGATGCTTAAACTACTGTTCCCTCTGTTAATACTAGGAGCATACGGTATCCGAGAAAGCCGGTTACTGGATAAATTTGTGTTAACTGTTTATACCGGTTTTATACTAGGTTTTTCAGGCGTCTCGTTCTACAGATACTGGCTACCGATCATTCCTTTACTCATAATTATAGGTTACAAAAAAGCTCCTAGACAAGTTTTTGTTGCGTTGTTATCCGTTTTCATCATCACATCCGGTAGTTTGTTAGTTGAACAGTATAGCAACGCTCACAGATGTCAGGCAGAGTTTGAAGAAGCAATAGGATTTGTTTCAGAGTTTGATGGAACAGTTGTTAGCAGCGAAAGATGGTCTATATCAAGTTTCATGTTGGACAATGAAGTTCTTTCAGGATGGACGACTTATGAAGAGCTTGAAAGTTATGGAGCGGATTACATTGTCACCTCTGAGAGACTGGAGTATGAGTTGTTAAAAGAGGTCGGATGCGGAAGGTGTAGATACTTTGTATACAGAACCGGTTAAGATTTTATAAGTTATATGGAAATTAATATTTACGGACAAAGAAGTGTGAAAAATGAAAGTAACCGTTGTTGTACCGACATATAATGAGGCAGAGAACATTGAAGAGTTTATAAGCAGTGTTTTTGAAAAAATGAGCGGATATGAGACAACAGTGCTTGTTGTTGATGATAAATCGCCTGACGGCACTGCAGAAATAGTGGAGAGTCTTAAAGAGGAGTACGAAAACCTTGAACTGTTGAAAAGGAAAGGGAAACAAGGGCTTGGATCAGCTTACAGAGACGGTTTTAAGAGAGCGGAAGCTGATGTTTATGTCCAGATGGACGCTGATTTCTCACATCCTATAGATGAACTTCCCGTTATTGTTGAGAAAACAAAGGAGTACGACTTTGTTGTTGGCTCCCGACACGTTGGAAACGGAGAGAGGAACGATGGATTGGTACGTCAATTATTGGCTAACACAGGGAGTTTTCTGTACAAAACAGTTTTAGGAAGTCCTGTGTCTGATGTTACAAGCGGATTTAGAGCTTTTAAGGACAGATGCAAGCCTGTGATGGTTCGGGATGAACTGCCTCCGGGTTACAGTTACCAGCCTTTTTCACTTATGAGCATCCATTGGAACGGATTTTCTATAAAAGAACATCCTATAGACTTTATGCCTAGGAAAGCAGGCGAGCCAAAGTTCGGTTTTCAAGATCTTTTTGAAAACGTTGTAACTTTGTTTAAACTTGTCTACCGTCGTTTATCCGGTAATAAGTTAATAGTTTCCGGATTAGAGAGGGATGAAGGATAAAAATGGACTTAATCGACGGGATATATATCGTTTTTTTCACATTAATGGTTTTCTCATCTGCACTATGGCTGATAGTTTACTACAGTAACTTAAACAAGGTCGTCAAAGATCCTGAGCCCAATGTAGAAAAAAGTATAACCGTTATTGTACCGGCCTATAACGAGGAGAACTGTGTTAGAAAATGTATTGAAGCACTGTTAAACCAAGATTATCCTAGAGACAAATACAGTATTATAGCGGTTAACGACGGATCTGAAGACAGTACTTTAGAGATTTTAAAAGAGTTTGAGGATGAGATAAAGATAATAGACAAGGAAAACACCGGTAAAGCCGACTCTATGAACCAGGCGTTAAAACATGTTGATACAGAGTTAGTTTCCTCTATGGACGCTGACTCTATACCTTCTCCAACTTATTTGAAGACTATGGTAGGATACTTCAACGATGAGGAAGTTTACGGAGTCACACCTGCGTTGAAACTGACAAGAGATGATAACTTAGTTGAGAAAATCCAGTGGACAGAGTATATTTACCAGATTTTTTTGAGAAAAGTTTTCGCTTTCTTCGATGTACAGTACGTTTTACCAGGTCCTGGAAGCCTTTACAGAGCTGATTTTCTTAAAGAAACCGGAGGCTGGAGAACTGATACTCATACAGAAGATATGGAAGTAGCTTTCAGAATGATGTCTGACGGTAAAAAAATAGAGAACAGCACCAATGCTGAAGTTTTTACAGATCCTCCATCAACTTTCAAAGCGTTGTTTAAACAGAGGATCAGATGGTACAAGGGATACCTCGAGAACTTTTTCGGTTACAGAGACATGTTTTTCAATCCTAAAGGAGGTAACCTAGGAATGTTCTTACTGCCTTTGAATGTTTTATGGATAATAATGCTACTGTTCATACTGACCCATGTCACTTACAACATAGTCTCAACCGTGTCTTCAGCAGTATCGACAGTTATACTCCTAGGATATTATCCCCTAGATTTAACCTTGTCATTAACTCGTTTACACCTTTTCCACGTCTTTATACTATTTTTTCTAACTATAGGGATAAGTACTATGCTTTTAAGCCTTTTTTCAGCTAATGAAGATATCAAAGTTATTAATAAAAAGGTGAACTACTTAACATTTTTTGTAATATATCCTTACTTATTCGCTATGTTTTGGGCGGCTACGGTTGTGGATATAATTGTTAATAAAGAAGGGATAACATGGTAGATAAAAAACTAAATACGGGCACGGTCATTATTGCAGTAGCTCTTACAGTTGTTGTTATGAGCGGTATTTTCTTTTTAGGAACACAGTTATCACAGGAAAAAGGTACAGGTATTCAGAGACAGATAGACTCTTTTGAAACGGAGAGACGTTCTCAGGAGCTTAGTAGAAGACTGGCATCAGATGTTTTAACTGAGAAAAGCTGTGATGCTTTAAATATAGCTGTTGAACAGACTGTTGACGATGTTCAGGACCTAGGCGATGATGTACAGAGGTACGAGGAGAACGCTAAAATAGGTTTAGACCAGGTAAATGAACTTAAAATGGAGTACACGAACTCTCTAATAGATTACTGGCTATTAGTAGAAGAAGTAGACGACCTATGCGGAACTGACACGGTTAGACTTCTTTATTTCTACTCGGATGATTACTCATGTCCTGACTGTGGCGATCAAGGAGCAGTACTTTCCCATTACCGAGAAGTCTATGACGGCGATCTGTTAGTATTCCCATTAGATGCTACACTGGATATGCGGCATACAAACATCCTTTTAGAAACATATGAGATAGAAGAGTTTCCTTCTATGAAGATTAACGGCGAAATCTACCAAGGTTTCAGGGACAAAGAGGAGATGGGAGAGATACTAGAGGACTACATGGATTAAAGCTAAAGTTAATAAAGATGGTTTTATCAGAGGGAATTAATATGGAATTTGTTAAAAAGAATGTTTTTTGGATAATAGTTGCGGCTGTTTTAATAGTTTTTATAGTGCAGGGATTAAACTTTGAAACCGGTACTTCTCCTGTAGAAGGCTACGAACCTTCTGAGATGTGCCTTGAAATTGTGGAGCATGAAGAACTGGATGAAAGCCTGGACTGTTACTGTGAATCTCCGGAACTCTTCGATATAGATGATGTTGAACCGCAAGTAGCTGAAGTAACGTATGTTGAAGACGTATTAGTATGTGAATCAGACTACTTTGACGATGACCTGATCTATCCTCTAAGGATAATTAATGAAGACGCATTAGAAGACTCTGAACTTAATGAATCAGACATAGAAGAATCAGTCGAAGGTTTAGAAGGGGAAGGGATAGATGGTATTGCTGAATAGCTGTTAGAACTAGTTATCGATATTCCCGACGTCTTTCTTAAGAACCAAACGGTTCTTTCTTCCTTCTTTTATCTTTTTAACGAGGTTTCGCTCAACTAAATCCTTTACAAGTCTTGAAACCTTTGCTTTAGAGTAGTCGATATCTTTTACCAGGTTCTTCTGTTCACACTCCCCTCCTTTATCTATAATATACATCAAAACCTGTTTTTCATCTTCTTTTAGAAGAGGAAGGATGGAAGCTATAGTGTCGTCGTCTTTAATGAACTTGAAGTAGACAGGGATCAATACCGCGATTAAAAGTACTATTATAGTTCCTATAGTAGATGCGTCAAAAGATATGATGTTCCGCAGCTCATCTAACTCCTGGTACCTAACTGCAAAGTTTTCAGTCTCTCCTAAAGAAACGTCGTCAAGATCCCATCTAACAAAGATTCTTCGTCCCTCGCTTCCTGTAGTAGCATACTCGGGTTCAAAAGGGATAAGATCCTCGGAATTAGAGCTAACAATACCTGAGCCTTCAGGAAGGATTATTTCAAGAGAGTATCTTTCTAAAGAGGTTGAAAAAAGTTTTCTATGCTCAAATTTTTTGTAGTCATCGGTTAGTTCTGAAGTATCAGGTGTTTCATAAGATATTGTTACCGAATAATTTTCTTTTCCAAAGTTATCCGGTTGACAGACTATCTCGTTACCAAAAACTTGCCTGAACTCACAAGGCATAGTACCGTTTTCATCGACTGCTCTAATGTTTTCAGGCTCCTGGTTCTGAGGTATGTTAATAGAAACCTGGTTCGAGTTCAGAGTGCTGTAATGTTTTGTAACAGATACTTCAAGAGTTTCACCAAGCGCAATAACTTCTTCTTCATACTCTAAACGAGCAGAGCCTACTGCAAAAAAAGCAGTAAAAGCTAAGAAAACTAGTAAAACTTTTGAAAAATTCGGTGTCTGTTCTGAAAAGTATGAAAAAATTCTAGTGAAACGTTTCATTAAATAGTAATGACGGGGTCAATATATAAAATATTTTCCCCTTATTGTTCAAAAAAGTTCATTAATCGCCTGAGATCATCATACCGCCAGCTCCAGCCTTCAAAAATTTATGCATCATTTCTGTAACTAGATTAAGCGAATCCTGTAGCTCAGACATCTTCATCTCAATTTTCTCAGGGCTTTCGACCTCAATCATTGTAGGCCCATAGTTAAGAACAAGCTTTACAAGCTCTGAAAAAGTTTTTACGTCGCACCTGACCTCACATACTTGAGAAAAACCCTTATCAAGTGACGGGTGTGGTTCTTCGACCTCTTTTACCTCATCAAAAGATTCTTCAGTAATCTCAACATTTTTTTCATTCCTTATCTTTTCAACATGCTTCTTTAAAGAGCTTTCAGCAGTATCTTTATTAGAAGCTAAAACCTCAAAAATCATCCAGACATTAATTTTCTCTCCCATACCTTTTTAACTTGAAGCCGATTTTTTTAAAGCATTTGTAGATTAGTTGTGGGTGAAGTAACAGAGCACTTCTTCGCCGTTAATAGACTCGGGTTTAACAAAGCCTTTCCTGATAAACTGGATTACTTCATCTTCTTTCTCGAGGTTTGACTCACATAAACCGGTTCTTTCTGAGCCATCAGGCATCTTGATAGTACACTTCTTATTATCGTTGGCTGGAAGCCACTGAACAATCTTTAAATTATTGTGCAAAGCATAATCGATTCCTCCACCGATTTTTGAGACAGTACCATCGTCCTCTATCTTTATGTTGAAAAGATCTTTTAACCTTATCTCTGTACCTTTGACAAAATCGCTTTCATCCATAAATAAGTCGACTTTCCCATTTTCAGGTGTGACAGTCAGTTTTCTAACACCTCTTTCAGAGAACTCCGGGTGAAGGTCTGCTTCCGCGGTTACAGAACTTTTGACACTGTTTACAGTAATCTTTTTAGGCTCTTCAACAAAGAAGTATCTGTCAGCTTCTTTATCTATCAACTTCCTGTTCTCAGTATACAAAGTTTTTACAGGAACCGTTACATGGCTTTCAGACATGCCGAAGGATAATACAAAGTTCCTAATAGCCTCAGGCTTAAACCCTCTTTTCTTTAAGGATTTTAGAGACCATGTTCTAGGGTCTTCCCACCCCTCGTAAACTCCTTCATCTATCTTTCTTTTAGCCTCAGAAGTAGAAATCTTGATCCCCTGGATGCTCATAAGGCCGTGGTTAAGTATCTCCGGTTCCTCCCATCCAAGAAGGTCCCACATAAACCTTTCCATCTTGTTCTCCATCATCAGGTCTTTACCTCTAAGTATATGTGTCATACCAAGATAATGGTCATCTATAGCCCATGAAAACTCTAGCATAGGCCACACGTTGTACTTAGTACCTACCTTTGGATGGTCGAGGTCAGATATTCTTAAAAGAACTCTGTCCCGGAAAGCAGGGTCTTTATGGGTCATATCGGTCTTAAGCCTAACAATAGCATCGCCCATTTTGTGGTCTCCGCTAAGCATCTTATCCCACTCTTCAAGGTTTTTTTCAGGACTGTAACCTCTGTGTTCACACTCTACACCGTTTTCTCTGTTTTTTCTAAGAGTCTCAGCATCACATTTACATACATAAGCCCAGCCTTCTTCTAAGAACTTTTCAGCGTACTCATAAAACCTATCCATTCTGTCAGACTTGTAAATTATCTCATCAAAGTCTACACCCAGCCATTCAAGATCTTTCGGTATTTCCTCATAAGCTTCAGGCAAAGGCTTTTTCTCCTTACTTCCTGCAGTATCGTCTATAACTAAGTATAGTTTCCCTCCATACTTCTTAACGTATTCATCATTCAACACAGCCATACGGGCGTTCCCGATGTGTAACATCCCTGATGGGAAAGGAGCAAGTCTCATGACCACTCCTTTGTCCTCATCGACGTTCGGTAGTTCAGGAAGACCTTCCTGCTCTTCTTTTTCAAAGTATTCGTACTCAGCCATCTCTTTCTCAATCTCTTCTTGAGACATACTGTTAACACTGTCAACAGCTTCCTGGGCTTTCTGAACAACCTTTTTAGCATCCTTTTTCAGCTCAGGGTTTTCAGCGAAAACCTTGCCTATTACAGCTTGTTTCTGAGCTTCTCCGTGTTCGGATGCGTTCTTAAGAGCGTACTTTCTCAAAAGGTCTTCCATATTTAGCTACCTCTACAGATCTACTGTGTTCCCGTTCTCCACTATGAAAACGTCTTCGTTTAGCGTATAGCCTTCTTCCCTAGCCAGTGTTGCGTGGTGCGCAGCCATCTCTGTTGATCCGTGGCTTGGAATAAGTTTTTCAGGCTTCAGCATAAGCAGAAGGTCTCTACAGTCCTCTCTCTTGCTGTGGCCTGATACGTGGACTTCACTGATAACTCTTCCGCCTGCTCTCTTAATCATCTTGTCAAGCCTGTACCTGCTAGCTCTGTTAAGAGGGCTTGGGATAATAGATGATGAAAAGATAACGTTGTCGCCTTCCTGAATCTCCATAGGATACTCTCCCTTAGCCATTCTTGTTAAGGCTGCTCCAGGCTCTCCCTGGTGTCCTGTACAAACAACCAACCATTCATCTCTTTCCTTAGAGATTTCTTCAAGTAGCTCATTGGTTTCGTTCCAGTAACTGACAACTTCTACATCGCTAAGATCGATCATACCTAGTTCTTCAGCAGAGTTTGTGTACTCCTTCAAAGATCTTCCGATCAAAGCAACTTTTCTCCGGCCATCGTTAGCTTTTAGGATGCTTGTCAGTCTTTCGATATGAGAGGAGAAAGTTGTGATAAACACTCCTCCATTATCCTGGTAAGCTTGGTCTATTGTGTGTTTAAGCTCAGTTTCTACAATACTTTCTGACATAACTCTTCCAGGTTCATCAACCCTTGTTGAGTCACCGATGAAGACTTTAACGCCTTCTTCACCAAGCTCTCTCATCCTTTCATAATCCGGTTTTTCTCCAAGAACAGGGTCGTCGTCCAACCTGTTATCAAGTCCGTATACAAGTGTTCCTTCGTCAGTGTGGACAACAGGCATAACAGCTCCAGGAATGGAGTGTGTTATGTTAACGAACTCGATCTCAATAGAATCAGAAGCCTGGTACGTGTCGCCTGGCTCCATCTCGATCATCTTGTTGTTTAGGTTTTTCTTATCCTGTTCAACCATTCTCTTAAGAACGCTCATAGTGAACGGAGTAGCTAAGATAGGGCAGTCATAAGAACCAGCAAGCTTTGGTACAGCTCCAACGTGGTCCAGGTGTCCGTGGCCTATGATAATAGCTTTAACCTTTTCCTTTTTATCGTGAATTTTTGAATCGTCAGGAATAGCTCCTAACTCGATTGTTTCTTTTGTGTTTAGTTCTTCTATTTCGTTGTCTTCCTCTACAACCTCTTCCATGTCATAACCCATGTCGATAAGGACAATACCGTCCTCAACCTCGACAGCGGTCATGTTTTTTCCAACTTGGTTGTAGCCTCCGATTGCGCGTACTTTCATATTTTATTACCTCGTGTTAAATTAAAATCTAAAAAACAAAAAATCTGTAACATTGCAAATCTTAATCTTCCATTATACTTTCTGACTCAACTCTTATAAAACATATAAGAAAATCCTGCTAAGAAAAAAAGACCTAACAAGAACGGATAAGTAAGAGCGGTTGACTTTACGACTCCGTCACGGTCTACAGGATCTGTCATTATGGTTACACTATCTCTATTAGTTCCTTGGTATGTTTCAAAAGCTACCTCGGCTATTAACTCGGCTTCGTCCTGTGACGTTGATAAGTCTGCTTTAACCTCGTAATTGATTATTTTTTCCTGTCCGGCAGAAACCCTGAACTTGCAGTCTAACTCACCGGTACAACAACCTCTGGTACTCCCTCCTAAATCGCACTCATCAAGGCTTGCGAGATCTTGTTGGACTCTTTCCTCATCCTCAACTATGTCAACAGAAACCATAGCGGGCTCACCTTCTAAAGCGGTTCCTTTGAACTCAACAAAAATGTTGTCCGGTTCAGAAAGAGGGTTTCCCAGCTTAACCTGAAACTGTTCAGTCCCTCCTACGCCTAACCTCATATGGCTTAAAGGGGTGTAATCAGCGACAACAGTTCCGCTCAACAAAAAAATTAGTGCTAAAAGAAAAACAGGTTTCAGATTCATAAACAAATGTTGGTTTTTCATGTATTAAATTGTTTATTATAGGGACAGAATTTTTTTATGTAAAACAGATTCCGCCAAAACCTTCAGTTTTAGGGTTTAAAACCTTGTCAGCAGTATAAACATTATGTCCTAATGTATGGACGTTCTCATATTCTTGTATAATTTTTAAACCCATTTTAACAGATTTAAAACCTTCTACGCTGTATTCCTTGGCTAACTCCTCGAAATCCTCAATTTTTTTACTTCTCAGACAGTTTAAGAGCCTAGAATCTCTGCTTTGAACATCTTTTTTTGATAAACTACCTTTAGCAAGATTTGAGCATGAAATTATAAGATCGTTAGATGTAGAGACTTTGCTGATTAAATTCAGTCCTTCAGAAAACTTTTCATCGCCTATACTATCGTTTACAATAATAGGAACTATCTTAAAATCTTCCATAACTTTTTGAAGAAAAATCAGCTGTATTTCAACAAAAGGTATGTGTACAAGATCTTCCCGTTTCTCAAAAGTATCGGATAAATCAAGCCTTGTGGTAAAACCGTTATCCGTTTCCACACTGCCAAAAGGAGTTTTGAAGTCTTCATCCACAAATGAGAGCTTAGGACCTGTATCGACAGGTGAAGGACCGATTAAAATAACATTATTGAACTCAGAGAAATCTATGGCTGAAAAAAGTCTGCCATAAACAGTGCCGCACTCAGATAAACTTCCTAAAGGCGATAAAACAAGTTTAGGGGTTAATCCTATGTCTCTACCTTTCTCAAGGTATGAATTAACATCTTTTTCAAGAGTGAAACGGTTGTTAGGGTAGTATCCGGATGAACTGTCGAACATTAAGAAATAATTAGGAAAGAAGGGAGTTAAATGTTTGCTCCCTACTGGTCTTCATCAGGCTCTGCGGACTCGTCAGCTTCAAACTCTTCGATTTCGTAATTGAAATCCTTTCTTGAGTCAATAACTCCTCTGTTAAGAAGGTATTCCCTAGCTAACAAGTAGTAAACAACTGCTAAAGACTTTCTTCCCTTGTTGTTACAAGGGATTACATAATCGATATAGTCCAGCTTGTTCACAGTGTCACAAAGAGCTGTTACAGGAATCCTAGCTTCAATTGCTTCCCCAGCAGCCTGTTTATCTTCTATAGGATCTGTGATAACGATAACTTTAGGCTCTATAAAGTTTTCGTTGTTAGGATTTGTCAAAGTACCTGGCATAAACCTTCCGAAAATCTTTTTAGCTCCTGTAGCTTCAGCAAACTTGACGATAGGTTTATGTCCTATTTCTTTTCTTGAAATTAGTAAGATGTCCTCAGGCTCATAATTTGCTAAGAACTTCCCTGCTGTTTCAATTCTTTTATCTGTTTTTTCAAGGTCAATGATCGCTAACTTGTTCTTCTTAACTCTGTAAATGAAAGGTTTCATGTCCTCTACTCTTCTTCTTGTACCAATATTAACGCCTGATGATAGATATTTTTCCTTGTCCAAAAGCATAGTTACTCCTCCTATTAAGGTTACTATTTCACATTAAATGTAAATATTTATAAAATCCTCCACCGGATGCCGTGTCTCAACAGTACTTTTTTTGAAAAGTATGGTCAAAAATATGAACCAATAAAAAGTTGGGAGAAAAAACCAAGATAGTATGAAGCTTATAGACAACCATTGCCACTTAGACTTTCCACAGTTCGATGGAGAACGTGAAGAAGTAATAGAGAAGTGTGAAGAAGATCTTGAATTAGTAGTTAACTCAGGCTCAGATATAACAACTAATAAGTCTACTTTAGAACTTTCAGAAAAGCATAGAGGCTTTATATATCCTACAGTAGGCCTTCATCCTACAAAGATAGAGGAGAAAAACGAAGAGGACTTAGAAGAAGTCTTAAAGATGATTAGGGAAAACAGCGATAAAATAGTGGCAGTGGGAGAGATAGGGATGGATTTCTTCCATGAGAAAACGGACAAAGGCAGGGAAAAGCAGGAAAATTTTTTCAGAAAACTGTTAGAATTAGCAGAAGAGATCGGAAAGCCTGTAGTTGTTCACTCAAGAGATGCTGAGAAACAGGTTTTAGAAATCTTAGAAGAGTATGATTTAAGATCAGTTATAATGCACTGCTTTAACGGCAGTAAAGAATTGGTGGATAAAGCTGTTAACAAAGGATACTTTATCTCTGTTACAACACAGGTATTATACTCCAAAAGAGTTAGAGAAATAGTAGAAACAGCTCCTATCGATAAAATTCTTTTAGAAACTGATGCGCCTTATTTATACCCTGGGAAAGAGAAAAATTATCCTTACAACGTTCATGAATCACTTAAAAAGATCGCTAGTATATTAGGAGCGAGTAAGGAAGAGATAGGTGAACAGTTCAATAAAAATACTAGAGAAGCCTATCTGGGTGTTTTTTGAAAAACTCTTTTAACAGTAAAAAACAACCTTTAAACCATATGGTTGTAGAAAGAAAAGAGAACCTTAAAGATGTTAAGAACTTCATATTCGACCTTGACGGAACGATTTGGCACTGGAATAAGTTAGTTCCTGATGTACAGAGGACTATCAGAAGGTTGAAATCAAAAGGTAAAAACATTTTTTACGTAACTAACAACTCCATCCTAACAAGAAAAGAGTTCGCTGAAAAACTTACAAACCTTGGTCTTAGAACAAAGACTGAGAACGTGATTTCTAGTTCTTATGTCGCAGCACAGGTATTCTCAAAGAAGAACATCGACGAAGTGTATACAATCGGTGAAAAAGGGCTTATAGACGAACTAGAAAAAGAACACATCTCTAAATCAAAAGATGCAGACCATGTACTAGTAGGGATGGACCGAAACTTCAGCTACTGGAAAATGGCTAAAGCAGCGGAAGCAATAAGGTATGGAGCAAAGCTATGGACCACTGCTTACGGAGAAAACTTCAGAGCAGGTGACAGAGTTTTACCAGGTACAGCGTCTCTAGTAGAATCTATAAAAATAGCTGCAGGAGTTGAAGAATCTGAAAGCATTGGAAAACCTTCAAAGTACATGATTAATATCATAAAAGACGAATTCCCTGTTTACAAAGGAAGGACAGCTTTCATCGGAGACAACATCCACACCGATGTTGTAACAGGAAATAAAATGGGGATTAAAACAGGTCTTGTGCTAGGAGGAACATCTTCAAAAGATGATCTAGCCAACGTAGAAGGAGTTGAAGTACCTAACTTCGTATTCAAAGAGTTCAAAAGGATACTAAAAGTACTTTAGTCCTTTAAATCAGTAGAACTCTTTTAAGTGGTCTCTTAACTGGTTTATAGCATCAACCCGGTGAGAGACCTTTCTCTTCACTTCCAAACTTTCTCCAAAAGTTTTCTGGTATCCTTCGGGTATGAAAACAGGATCGTAACCAAAACCTTTCGATCCTCTAACTGTCTCCGATATACGGCCTTTGCAAAAACCGTTTAAAGAAACAAAGCCTTCTTTCTCAGGATAATAGATACAGATACTTGTTTTAAAGTAAGCATTTCTGTTCTTAGCTACCTCCATAAGTTTTAGAAAACCTTCCAGACCAACTTTTGATAGAAAATAACCGGACATAGACCCTGGAAAACCGTTTAAGCCTTCAACATAAAGGCCTGTATCATCAACCATAACCGGTGACTCAGCTCCAGATGCATTATAAGAATCTAAAGCCTTTTCAACCGCTACATCAGATACATCATCAGCATCTATCTCATCTATATCTACATCAAGCTGTTTAAGAGTTACATCAGTGTCAGAAAGAGCTTCTCTGAACTCCTCTAGTTTGTTGAGGTTCCCGGTAGCAAAAAGTAGTTCCATACAAAAAAGTTTGATCTAAAACTTAAACACGTTTACCCCGAAAATAGTTTTAAAACTCGTCAAACATTTTTTCAAAAGGTGGTTAGGTTTAAAGATAAAAAAATAGTTACATCAGCACTTCCGTACATCCATGGAATACCTCATCTAGGAAACATAACAGGATCACTACTTCCAGC
>JALDAI010000016.1 GCA_022729285.1 Candidatus Nanoanaerosalina archaeon | reverse complement strand
TTCTCAAAAAACGTTACACAGAACGAATTAGAAGCGATTTACGGAGAACTAAGTCCTAATAAAACTGTTTCAGTTCTTACTCAGGCAGCTGATATCCTTAAGCCCCAGTTCTCTGAGAACGGAGGTCCTAGACCTGTAGTTGTTCCCGTAGGTATCGACCAGGACCCTCATATAAGGCTTACTAGAGACATCGCTTCCCGTTACAAACGAGAAAACTTTGTGAAGCCGTCTTCAATATACAACAAATTCATGAGAGGTCTTCAAGGAGGTAAAATGTCTTCCAGCGATCCTAAATCCCACATCTCCTTAGATGAAAGTGTTGAAAAGGCTAAGAAAAAAATAGATGCTGCTAAGACCGGTGGTAAACAGAGCTTAGAAGAGCACAGGGAGAAAGGTGCTGATGTTGAAGAAGACATCGTTTTTGAGCTGTTAGCCTTCCACCTTATTGACGATGATAAAGAGCTTAGAAGGATTTACAAGGAGTACAACTCAGGCGAAATGCTTTCCGGAGAGTTAAAGATGATCGCTAAGGATAAGATGGAGGATTTTTTAGTCTCCCACCATAGAAAGCTTGGTGAGGCAGAGGAAAAAGTAGAGGAGATGTTTCCGCAAAACTAAAAAAAATGTTAAGGTAATTCACCACTACGTAATAGATCAATAGATCTCAAGAAGAAACCCTTTTTTTGAACGAGGTTATATAGAAACATGGAAATACACCCAAAAGCACTAAGTCTACTTGAAAAAGTTGGAGAAAAAGGAAAAGTTGAAGTAGACAGTATCCCAGGAAAGAGCCACGGAGAAATAATCCGTCCGGCTAAATGGTTGGAAGAAAACGGTTTATTAACAATTACTGAAGAAAAGTTGAAAGAAAACTTTCTTACAGAAAAAGGGTTTAAAGCTTTTGAAAACGGTTTACCTGAAGAAATACTGTTAAAACAAATAAAGGATGATGCAAAGGCTCTAAAAGAGGTTCAGAAAGAAGTTGAAGCATTTAATATAGCTCTTGGACAAGCCAAGAAAAACGGATGGGCCGACATTGTTGAAGAAAGCGGTAAGAAAAAGCTTAAAATAACCAAAAAAGGAGTTAAAAAACTTAAAGAAGGTTTCAAAGAGAATAAAGCGCTTAGAAAAGTAAAAGAAGGTGAGAAACCTGGTGAAAAAGTTTTAGAAAGCTTGATAAAACGAGGCCTTGTTGATATAGAAGAAAAGACAGATAAAACCCTTGAGATCACTAAAAAAGGTAAAAAACTTCTTAAAAAGTACGAAAAAGGTGAACTAACTTCTAAGATAGGTAAGTTAACTGGAGAACAGATTAGAAACGGTGATTGGAAGGAAAGAGGTTTTAGGAAGTACGATGTAGAGATTGTTCCGGAGCCGAAAAGACCGGGTAAAAAGCAGCCTTACCGGCAGTACCTTGATAGAGTGAGAGATAAGTTCACTTCAATGGGCTTTAGAGAAGCTAAAACACCTTATGTCGAAACAGAGTTCTGGAACTTCGACGCATTATTCCAGGCTCAAGACCATCCTGCACGAGAAATCCACGACAAGTTTGAGCTTAAGAATCCTGAGTACGGCGATCTAGAACATACTGATATCGTTGAAAGGGTTAAGGAGATGCATGAAAAGGGAGGAGATATTCCTTCTAAGGGATGGAATTATGAGTGGTCACGGAAAAAGGCTTCACAGCTAATGCTTAGAAGCCAAACGACAGCTACAACTATTAGGTACCTTGCACAAAAGACTCAGACGCCTGATAAAGTATTTGCTATAGACAGAAACTTTAGATACGATGAGATAGATAAAACCCACTTTATAGAGTTTTACCAGGCTGAAGGGATTGTTAAAGCCGAGAATCTTTCTCTCAAAAACCTTTTCGGATACTTAGAAGTTTTCGGTAAAGAGATCGCAGGTGCTGAAAAGATAAGGTTTAGGCCTAACTACTTCCCTTTCACAGAGCCTTCAGTAGAGCTTGACGCATACCATCCTCAGATAGGTTGGATTGAGCTAGGAGGAGCCGGGCTTTTCAGACCGGAGGTTAGAAATCCTCTAGGGGTTGATGAACCTGTTATTGCTTGGGGAATGGGTATCGACCGTATTGCGATGTTTAAACTGGATAAAGATGATATCAGGGAGCTAGTTTTCCCACAAGACCTTGAAACTATAAAGAAGACAAGGGCTGTGAGGTTGAGGTGATCGATAATGCCTACTATAGAGTTTAACAAAGATGATTTAATGGAACTGCTTGGAACAGAGCTGTCAGATTCCGAGCTTGAGAACAAACTAACCGAGATAGGTGTTGAGTTAGAAGATATAGAAGACGACAAGGTAGAAGTTGAGACAACTTCTGATAGAATAGATCTTTTAGGAGTTGAAGGTATCGCTAGAAGCCTTGACACTTACACGAATGAGAAAGGGCTTAAAAAATACTTTATAACCGAGGAAGGCCTAACATTAAAGGATAAAGGTGTTGAGGTAAGGCCTAAAATAGTTGGAGCAGTTGTTAGAAATATTGAGATGACCACTCCTGCTTTAAAATCTCTTATTCAGCTTCAAGAAAAGCTTCACGGCACTTTTGGAAGAGACCGTTCGAAAGTTTCTATAGGAGTACACGATATCAAAGAGTTAAAGTTCCCTCTAAAGTATGAAGAAGCAGATCCTGACTCCGAGTCTTTCGTACCTCTAGGCAAAGATGAGGAAATGACTCTTAGAGAAATCACTAAGAAACACGATAAAGGAAAAAGTTACGGCTCGATCGTTAGTAACGCCGGTAAATGGCCTATACTTAAAGACGCTGATGGAAAAGTTCTAAGCTTCCCTCCTGTGATAAACGGAGTGATCACAGAAGTAACTGAGGGAACAACAGATGTTTTCCTAGATGTTACAGGAACCGACCTAGAAGCTGTGGAGTACGCTTTGAACGTTTTAGTAACAACTTTAGCTGAGAGAAACGGGGAGATACACGAGGTAGAGCTTGTTAAAGATGGTGAAAGATCCAGCTTCCCTAATTTAAGGCCTAAAGAGTTCGAAGTCGATAAAGAGTTTGTTGAAAAGACTATCGGGATCGAAATATCCGAAGATGAGCTTGAAAAATACCTCAACAGGATGGGACACAACCTTGTTGACGATGAAGGGAAAAAAGTTGTTAAAGTACCTTCTTTCAGAGCGGATATTCTTCACCAAGTAGATATTGTTGAAGACGTTGCAATAGGTTACGGCTATTCTAATATTGAGCCTGAACTACCTAATGTTTCAACTATCGGTTCAAAAGATGAGCTTGAAAGCTTTACAGATGTTGCTAGAGAGCTTATGGTTGGTTTAGGCTACCAGGAGATTATGAACCCTACTATAAGGAATAAAAAAGTATTGAAGGATTATATGATACTGGATAGTTCAGAGGATCTGCTTGAAATCAAGGAGCCTGTTTCTGAAAAGTATACTTCTGTAAGGGACAGTCTTTTACCTCAGCTTTTGGAAACATTGTCGAAAAACACTCATAACAAGTATCCACAAAACATATTTGAAGCAGCTGACACGCTTAAAAAAGACGATGAAAAGCCTTACAAGGCTTCATCAGATAAAAAGCTAGGAACTGTTTCAGCAGGGAAGAACTCTGATTACAACAGTATTACATCGGAATTGAAAGGATTTATGGACGGTTTAGGAACTAGTTTTTCTCTTAAAGAGTCTTCTAAAAAGTTTTTGATAGATGGCCGTTGCGCTGAGATAATGGTCGGTGGAAAAAGTGTAGGTGTTGTAGGAGAAATTCATCCACAAGTTCTTGGGAACTTTGGCATCGAAACACCGGTTTCAGCTTTTGAAGTGAACCTTTCAAAGGTTAAAGAGTTAGAAGAGTAGGTAAGGGTTGTAAAAAGCCTTTACTTACACTATTCTTTAAAACATAAAAGAAAGAAATAATCGGAAAAAACCGTTACTTAAACATTCTCTTCAGCTTTTCAAAGAATCCTCTGCTAGGCATCTCATAATCGATACCTGCTAGATCCGCTGCAACACCTCTGAACTTGTGGGATATATGGTGTTCAGGATCATGGTCTAAAACCGTGGTTTTCTTAGTTAAAGACTGTTTTAAAACATCGTGTTCAGGCATCACTGATACTACAGGATGTCCCACCATTTCTTCAACTTCTTCAGGAGTTAGTTCGTGGTGTTTACCACTGTGTTTGTTAAGAACAGTACCTAAAATATGTGTTCCTGAATCTTCAGCTATGGAAGCTGTTTTTAGAGCGTCAGTAACTGAAGGTAGATCAGGGTTAGTAACTAAGAGTAGTTCATCAGACGCTTCTATAGCGCTTAATGATTCGTTTCCAAGCCCTGCTGCAGAATCTATTAAAACTATATCCGGTTCGCCTATAGTGTCCTTTAAAACATCTTTAAGGTTTTCAGGAGAAGTATCTTCTAAGTCATCTATTGAGATACCTGCCGGAACAACTCTCAAACCTGAGTTATGGATGTATGTTGCCTCTGTAATATGTGCTTCTCCTCTTAAAACGTCGTGGAGAGTTACCGGGTACAGAGGAATCCCTAGATGGAATCCAAGGTTCGGGTTAGTTAAGTTGGCGTCAACCACTACAGCATCTACACCGAACTCAGATAAAGCATATCCGAGGTGGCTTGTTACAGTAGTTTTTCCAACTCCTCCTTTTCCGCCGGACACAGTAATTAGGCGAGTCATGTTTACACAGTATAATAATAACAAAGAAGTTTAATAAGTATTCGGTAATTATAACACACTTTTTTTGAACAAGTGGTTAATAACAACAGAAAAATTTAAAGCTTAAATACGAAACAAAACCTCATGGACTTTGAACAGAAACTTCATAGGTTCGAAAAAAAGTGGCAGAAGGAGTGGGAAGAGAGAGAAACTTTCCAGCCTGAGCCGGATAACCGTGAAAAATTCTTTATTACCGTAGCCTACCCGTATCCCAGCGGAGGGATGCATATAGGGCATGTTAGAACGTACACTCTTCCCGATGTTTTCGCAAGGTTTAAGAGGATGGAAGGTAAAAACGTTCTTTTCCCTATGGCTTGGCACGTTACAGGAACCCCTATTATCGGAGCAGTAAACAGGCTTAAAAACAAGGAGGAAAAACAGCTCAAAGTCCTTAAAGATACTTACAACGTACCGGAAGAGGATTTGAAAACTCTTGAAACACCTATGGAGTTTGCTAACTACTTCATCGAAAACAGTTACAAGAAAAATATGAAAAGGCTTGGTTTCTCCGTTGATTGGAGGAGAGAGTTCACCACTAATGATGACAAGTACAACCGGTTTATAGAGTGGCAGTACAAAACTTTGAAGGAGAAAGGCCTTGTTAAAAAGGGTAAGCATCCTACTAAGTACTGTACATCAGATGAAAACCCTGTTACCACTCACGACCTTTTAGAAGGTGAAAACGCTGAGCAACAGGATTATACGCTTGTCAAGTTCGAAAAAGGAAACAAAAAGTACCCGATGGCAACTCTTAGACCTGAAACAGTTTACGGAGTTACCCACGCCCTTGTAAACCCTGAAGCAGAGTATGTGGAAATAAAAATCGATGGAGAGTTCTGGATAGTTTCTAAGGAAGCAGCAGACAAGCTTGAACACCAAAACCATGATTTAATTGTTAAAAGAACTATCAAAGGACAAAAATTGGTTGGCAGAAAGATTGAAAACCCTGTGAACCATGATCATATATACCTTCTTCCAGCAGACTTCGTAGACCCTGATTCAGGTTCGGGACTTGTTATGTCAGTTCCTGGACACGCTCCTTACGACTGGATTTCTCTAAAAGAGTTGAAAGAGGATAAGAAAAAGCTTAAGGAGTACGGTTTAAACCCTAAAAAAGTAGGTAAGATAAAGCCTAAATCAATTATTAAAGTAGAAGGATACGGAGAGTTCCCTGCCAAGGAAGAAGTGGAGAAACTAGGTATAAATTCTCAGAAAGAAGAGGAAAAACTGGAGAAAGCAACAGAGAAAGTTTACAAGAAAGAGTTCCACAACGGACAGCTTAAAGAGAACTGCGGGCCTTTCGGAGGGACTGATGTAAACAAGGTTAAAGACAAGATCGTTGAACAGTTCAAAAACAAAGGAAAGTTCAGCTCGATGTGGGACTTTTCCGAAAAAGTAGTCTGTAGGTGTGGAGGAAAGGTTATCGTAGCAGAAACCGATACCTGGTTCCTAGAGTACGGCAAGAAAAGCTGGAAAGACAAAGCTGACAAAGCCTTAGGACAGATGGAAACCATTCCCGAGTCTACAAGAACTGATTACAACCATACGATAAACTGGTTAGAGTCTTGGCCTTGTATCAGGAATTACGGTCTTGGCACTAAGCTTCCTTTCGATAAAGACTTTGTAGTTGAGCCTCTTAGCGATTCAACCATCTATATGTCTTATTATACGATAAACCACATGTTGGAAGAAGTAGATGCTGAACAGCTTGATAAAGAGCTTTTTGACTATGTGTTCAGAGGCGTAGGACCTGTTGAAGAGGTAAGCGATAAAACGGATGTGCCTGTTAAAAAGTTGAAAGAGTTGAGAGAGAGCTTCCAGTACTGGTACCCTCTTGACTGGAGAACTTCTGCGAACGACTTGATACAGAACCACCTTACCTTCATGATGTTCCACCACTCAGCGCTTTTCGAAGAGAAGCACTGGCCGAAGGGAATCGTTATTTGGGGCATGGGACTTCTTGAAGGCCGTAAAATGAGTTCTTCAAAGGGTCATGTAGTCCTTCCTGAAGAAGCTATCAACAGATACGGAGCCGACACAGTCAGGTTTTTCATGTTCTCAACAAGCGAGCCATGGCAAAACTTTGACTGGAGAGAGAAAGAAGTTGAGAAAGCTAAGAAAAAATTGGAGAACTTTTACACAAGGACTTTAGAGCTTTACAACACAGGTGAAACCGGTTTAGAAAAAGATGGCTCAGACATTTACCTAGAATCAAAGCTGCAAGAAGTTATTAAGAACACTACCGAGTCTCTTGAAAAGTTCCAGACACGAAAAGCATCTCTTCAAGCATTTTTCAGGCTTAACAACCTTGTTAACAGTTATGTGAACGACAAAGAAGTTTTGAACCAGGACGTTTTGAACAACGTTTTAGAGACACAGGTTAAGCTGTTGACACCTTTTATACCGCATATCGGAGAACAGCTCTGGAAAGAGTTCGGTAAAGAAGGGCTTGCTTCAGAATCGGATTGGCCTCAGTACGATGAAGAAAAAGTTAACAGAGAAGTGGAGTACACAAAAGAGCTTTTGGACAAAACAGTATCTGATATAAAAGACATCCAAGAAATTGTAGAAGAGTTCAGTGAAGCGGAGATAATTGTGGCAACCGGGTGGAAGCATAAAGCTTTCAAGAAAATGAGGGAAATGTTGGATGAAAACTCATTAGATGTCAGTAACGCGATGAACGAGTTCACATCTGACAAAGATCTTAGGCCTCATGCGAACCGGTTAGTCAAGTTTGTGAACAGCTACAAGAAAAACCCTGGAAAATTCCCTGACAAGATCTTAGGACAGAAAAAAGAAGTTGAAGTGTTTAAGAACAACATAAGTAAGTTGGAGAAAAGAATTGACGCGAAGGTTAAAGTTGTCAGAGAAAAACAGTCTAAAAGCAGTAAAGCAAAGAAAGCGGAGCCAGGAAGGCCAGCAATTCATTTAGAGTAACTGGATAACTCCTTCCGCTCCAAATCTTTTTTCTTTTTCAGTACTTCTTTAAAGAGTCTTTGAGAACGCCTTCTTTGAACTCTCCGCCACCTTCTTTAGGCTCTTCTCCTCTTAAAGCTCTTTCAATAGAGTTCAGCCTCTTGTCCATTCTTTCAACCCTTGAGTAAACATCTGCTAAAGCAACCCATATCTGAGCTGTTGCTTTGTGTTTAGCACTTTTGTAAGATCTTTCTTCAGAACTAACCCTTCTAAGCAAAAGCTCCATTTTCCTCTTTATCTCAGGGTCTAGGCTTTCTCTCCACTCATCGTCTTCGAAAAGTTTTTTCAGCGATTCCATTACTTAATAATAATTACAGTCAGTTATAAAAGGATTTTTGAGTTAAACACTTTCAAGTGGTTATAGTGGTAGAATCAGAAGTAGTCGAGATAAATTATGTAGGACGTATCAAAAACACAGGAGAAATTTTCGATCTAACAGATAAAGAAAAAGCTGATGAGGAAGGACTTAGTACAGATGAGATGGAGTTAGGCCCTGTAAAAGTTTTTCTAGGTGAAGGATATATTCTGGAAGGTCTTGACAAAAAAATAAAGGAAATGGAAGCAGGAGAGGAAAAAACTGTCGAAGTTCCTAAAGAAGAAGCTTTCGGATCAAGGAAAGGAGAAAATATTAAAACAATCTCTAAGAGAGAGTTCGAAAAGTATGATGTAAATCCTAGAAGAGGTATGCCTGTTGAAGTCGATGGAATGAGAGGAAAGATTTTAACAGTTACTAGCGGAAGGGTTAAAGTTGACTTCAACCATCCTCTAGCAGGAAGAGATCTTGAGTACGAAGTTGAAGTTATTAGAGAAGTTGAAGATGTTGAAGAACAAGTTGAAGCAGTTCTTGATTTCCACTTGAACGGAGATTATGAGCTTGAAGTTGATGGAGGAAACGTAGTTATCAAGCTTGACCAAGACTTCGGCGAAGAACTGGTAGAAAAACTGGAAGAAGAAGTTGAAAAACTTGAGAAAGTGGAAAAAGCAGAGGTACAGGTCGAAAAACAGGGAGAAGACGACGAGGATGAGGAGGACTAGGAAAAGTCCTCCCCGAATACCTTTAAATAAATTTATATAAAAAGTGTTTACAGACGAAACTAGTTTAATCCCATACCAAAAATAGCTGTTTAAGGAGATAATGATGGAACAGATGATTGAAGATTCAAAAAATTCTAAAGAAGGGACCGCACTTCCTTCAGAACAAAACACAGAACATGAAGTAGATGAACAACTAAGAGAGCTTATAGAAGAAAGAAAAGCCGATATTAAAGTTATTGGTACAGGAGGAGCCGGTAACAACACTATTTCAAGGCTTATGCAGGTCGGCATCACAGGTGCTGAGACAGCAGCTGTCAACACTGACGCACAAGATCTTCTATACGCTACAGCAGACCATAAAGCACTTATCGGAAAAGAGCTTACAAGCGGTCTAGGAGCGGGAGCAGATCCTTCAGTTGGACAGCAGTCCGCTAAAGAGGATAAATCTAAGATAAAAGACCTTGTTAAAGGCGCTGACATGGTTTTCATCACATGCGGTCTAGGAGGAGGAACCGGTACAGGTTCAGCCCCTGTTATTGCAGAAGTTGCTAAGAGTCAGGACGCTCTTACAGTAGGTATTGTAACACTTCCATTCCAGATGGAAGGACAGCAGAGAGCTCAAAACGCTCGAGAAGGTCTTGAAAGACTTGAATCTGTTGTTGATACACTAATTGTTATTCCGAACGATAAACTACTTGAGATAGTTCCGGACGTTTCTCTAAACACGGCTTTCAAGATCGCAGACGAAATACTTGTAAACGCTGTGAGAGGAGTTACAGAACTAGTCACAAAACCAGGACTAGTTAACCTTGACTTCGCTGACATCCGAGCAGTTATGGGAGAAGGAGGTATCGCGATGATTGGTATGGGACAGTCCGATACCGAATCAAGAGCTACAGAAGCTGTCCATAAAGCTCTATCCAACCCACTGCTAGACGTTGATATTGAAGGAGGTAGCGGAGCCCTAATTAATGTTTCAGGAGGCAGCAGTCTAAGTCTAAACGAAGCACAAGAAGTTGTTAACACAGTTTCAGAAAAACTTGATGACTCAGCAAAAGTTATCTGGGGAGCTCAAGTGCTTGAAGACTTAGGTGAGTCACTAAGGTCCATGATTATCGTTACAGGCGTAGACAGCCCTCAGATATTCGGTCCTGAAGAGACTTACAAAGAGGAGTACACTAAGGAGATCGAGAAAGAACTAGGAATCGAGTTCGTATAATCGGTTCCATCGACCCCCTCCTTATCCAATCCTTTATAAGATTTTAACACACAATTAAACTTCAGCCTCGATCGAACTGTTCAGTTTAAGAACAGGAGAGGACGGTTAATAATAGCTGTTTCTCTCAAAAATCCGTTAATAGAGGTATTACAACATGGGAAAAATAACAAAAGCTCTGAAAAGATATCGCAGAGTACTTAAAATAACGAAAAAACCAGATTTAGAAGAGTTTCAGATGTCTGCAAAGGTAACAGCTTTAGGCATCTTGGTAATTGGAGCAATAGGATTTGTGCTCTACTTCCTAGGAAACACTTTAATCTATTAAAGAGGTAAAAAAATGCCAATCTACACATTAAGAACAACAAGAGGCAGGGAAAAAACCGCGATAAATGCTCTTAGAGCAGCTATTGAGAACGATCCTTATGAAATACAGTCAATACTTTATCCGCAGGATTTGAAAGGCTACCTCTTTATAGAAGGAGATAAAGCAGATATCGAAAGACTGGTTAGAAACGTTAGACACGCGAAAGGAATCATAGACAATGAAGTAGAGATAGCAGATATTGAGAAGTTTATCTCAAACGAACCACAGGAGATCAAGTTAGAGCTTGGTGACAGAGTAGAAGTTATAGACGGACCGTATAAAGGAGAGCCAGCACAGATCGAGAGAATTGATGAAGCAAACCAGAAAGCTACAATTAAGCTGTTAGAAGCAGCCGTCCCGATTCCCGTAACAATCGATATTGAACAGCTAAGAAAAAGAAGTAAAGAGGAATGATATTATGACCGAGAAAAAGATTTCAGCACTAGTATCGGCAGGTAATGCATCGGCAGGTCCGCCTTTAGGACCTCAGCTAGGACCGTTACCCGTTGATATTGGTCAAGTAGTTAACACTATCAATGAAAAAACATCAAAGTTCGAAGGAATGGAAGTCCCTATCGAAGTAACAGTAGATGAGGAAACCGGAGATTTCGAAATAGACGTCGGTATCCCGCCTGTAGCATCTCTTATCAGAGAAGAGCTAGGGATCGACAAAGGATCCGGTGAACCTAACAAGAACAAAGTTGCTGACATGTCAATCGAACAGGTTAAAAAGGTTGCAGAGATGAAGATCGATGATCTTTTAGCACACGACGTTAAAGCAGCTTCAAAAGAAGTTATCGGAACCTGTGTATCGATGGGAATAACAATCGACGGAAAAGACGGTCGAGAAGCTCAAAAACTTATAGACAAAGGAGAGTACGACGACCAGCTAGGTGGTAACTGATGGACAATGTTGAAGACAAGATCAGAAAAGCAAAAGAAGAAGCTAGGAAAAGAAACTTTACACAGTCAGTAGACCTGATAATCAACCTGAAAAACGTCGATCTGAACAATCCTGAGAACAGGTTTTCGGAACAGTTAACAGTGCCTTACAGTGTCTCAGATGAGACAAAAGTAGCTATTATCGGTGACTCGATAAAAGCAGATAACGCTGACAGAGAGATTTCAAAGAAAGAGCTGAACAAACTTTTCGAAGACAGTTCAGAAGCTAAAACACTTGCAAACGAGTTCGATCACTTTATTGCAGAGGCTCCGCTTATGCCTGATATCGGTAAAAACCTTGGACAGGTTTTAGGACCGAGGGATAAGATGCCTCAGCCATTGCCGCCAGGCAGTGATGCGACAGAGAAGATCAAAGACCTTAAACAGTCTATTCAGATAAAAGTGAAGGAAGAGCCTTCTGTAAAGTGTAAAATCGGTAATGAAGCGATGAAAGAAGAAGACCTCGCTCAGAACGCTGAGACGATTGTCAACTTTGTTCAGGATCAGTTGCCGATGGGACACCACAATATCGAAAACGTTTACTGCAAACTAACAATGGGACCTGTAGTGGAGTTGATGTAGTATGAGTCTTACAAGAGAAAGAAAAGAAGAAATTGTTGCGAACCTAGTAGAGAAGATTGAGAACAGTAACGTTGTAGGAATCCTAGACATGCACTCCCTACCAGCTAAACAGCTACAGCAGATTAACCAGGAACTTGGTGACAGCGCTGAAAAGTTTATGACAAGGAAGACACTGATGGAATTAGCTTTAGACAAAGCTGATAAAGAGAACATTGAACAGTTGAAAGAAAACACAGCAGTACAGCCAGCACTGATTTTTTCAGACTCAAACCCTTTCACACTGTACAAAACTATCCAAGACAAGAAATCAAAGGCACCAGCATCAGGTGGAGAGATTGCTCCTAACGATATCGTTATCGAAGAAGGAGATACAGGGATTGGACCAGGACCTATGATCGGTCATCTACAGCAATTAGGTGCTCAGACAACAGTGGAAGACGGAACCATCAAAGTTAAAAAGAGTTCCGTAGCAGTTAAAGAAGGAGAGGTCATCACACAGGAAGTAGCAGGAATACTTAACAAGCTGGACATGAAACCTTTAGAAGTCGGGCTTGATTTAAAGATAGTTCACGAAAACGGAGAGATACTAGGCAAAGACGTACTAGACATCGACGAAGAGAAATACGCAAAAGACATTGAAGCCGCAGCAGCAAAGGCTTTCAACCTGTCTGTTAACGCAGGATACATTAACGAGCACACTGCAGAGACAATCTTTGTAGAAGCTATTAAGAAAGCTAAGAACCTTGCTGTTAACGCTACAATCTTCGAAAAAGATGTTATAGACGACATATTAGCGAAAGCCCATGGCCAGGCTCAGAGCCTTGGCTCACAGGTTGACCTAGATTCAGGTGAAAACAGTTCAAACAAAACAGACTCAGAGGAATCTGAGGATTAAAAAAGAATAGGAGGTGAAAAGAATGGAATACGTACACACAGCACTTCTGCTTCACACAGCAGGAAAAGAAATCAACGAAGAAAACATCGAGAACGTTTTAGAAGCTGCAGGAGTCGAAGCCGACTCAGCAAGAATCAAGTCACTTGTAGCAGCTCTAGAAGGAGTTGACATTGAAGAAGCAATGAACAAAGCAGTTGCAACAGGAGCAGTTCCTGCACAGCCAGCTCAGGCTGAAGAAGCAGCTGAAGAAGAAGCAGACGAAGAAGAAGAGGAAGAAGAGGAAGACGACGGAGAAGCAGCAGCTGGACTTGGAGAGTTGTTCTAACACTCCTCCAGATCCGTCAAACCCTCCTTTTAACTTATTTTCTTTTTACAGACAGTTTACATCTACAAACCTTTTTTCTAAAAAACCGTTAAAACTTAAACATTTAGATAGAAACATTATCCATGACCACGCTCGACCAGCTTAAACAGAAAATCAGCGAACAAGCTTCCGAAAACCCGGAAAAGTTTTTCGCAGTCGATACTCTGAAAAAACACGGGTTCGAAAGAAAAAAGTGCGGAAGCTGCGGAATACACTTCTGGACAGTTGATGAAGAAAGAAAAGTTTGCGGAGAACCGGACTGCGGACAAGGATATACTTTTATCAACAACTCGCCTACAGAGAAAAAGTTTACGTTCACAACAGCTTGGAAAGAGTTCAGCAAGTTTATGGAAAAAAGAGGTTACACACCTATTGACCGTTACCCTGTAGCAGCAAGGTGGAGAGATGATACAGAGTTCGTAAGAGCTTCGATATACGACTTCCAACCGTACGTGGTAACCGGAGAGTTAGAGCCTCCTGCAAACCCTTTAGTAGTCCCCCAGTTCTGCGTAAGGTTTAACGATATAGAAAACGTAGGAGTCACAGGAAGACATTACACAGGGTTCGTGATGGTCGGACAACACGCTTTCACAGATCCTGAAAGTTATGAACAAGAAAAATACTTTGAAGACATGCTGGAATGGGCGTTAAAAGGAATAGGACTTCCTAAAGAAAAACTTGTACTACACGAAGACTCATGGGGTGGAGGAGGAAACCTTGGAGCCTGTATGGAGTTTTTCATAGACGGTTTAGAGCTTTTTA